>JANXTT010000002.1 GCA_025352225.1 Mucilaginibacter sp.
TTCATGGATGCCGGCTAAAAACGACATTATACAACTTTCTCCTGGCTTTATATAGTATAATAAAATTTCTTTACCGTCTTCATCTTGCCGCATAACCCTTATTGTTCCTGATAATACAACGGGTATAGAACGAATATAACTATTGGATTGAACCAGTACCGTTTCGGCAGGCAAAGTGGTGCGCCGACTGTTAGCCTGTATCTCTTGTTCTAGTAAAGTACCAAATGGTTTCATGCTACAAAAATACAATACTTAACAGTATTATATTTAATTGCTCCTATTACCTCCAACTGTAACTACGCCTTCGATAACCGCAAATACCTTATAGATTGGTGTTAAGCTCGCTCCCAATCAAACCCAAAGCTAGTGCATATAGAAAAACCTATCATTAAAATCAATATACCGCTTAAAAGCCATATCCAGCTTCTATTAGCCAGTGCATTAACTAAACATGTTAATACATGAAAAAACAATGCCAATACATCTAATATAACACCACCCGGTATTAATTTACAAACAACGGTATAACCCGCGAGTATCAATAAATTAATACCCACTAGCTGCATATCAGGTGGAGTATTCTTTTTTTCTTGATCCATGATTTACTATTTGATCGTAAACATCGCATAGCAAGTTGAAAAACCTACTAATAACAAAAGCAATGAACTCAATAACCAATATTTTGCCTGATCTTTATATGAACAAAAAAATAGGATAACTGCTACAATGATGCAAGTAAAAATATGAGCCGCCAGTATTGTTGCAATAAATAAACCTATTGACAAATTATTTCGCGGGTATGCATCGTTGTTTAAAAACCGAATCAAAAGTGTGTAAATAATCATTACAATTATATTGATCACTACTATCCACATTTTTGCCCTTCCTTTATTGGGAGTTATTTCCGTCATATTGCCATTTGCTTTCTTAGCTGTTCGAAGTATTCAACTTTATCGTCCCGGTAAAACAGTGTCATGGTTTCGAAAGGTATGATCTTTCTATCCTTGTTAACAATTTGTATACATGATTTTTCGTACCCAGGCACATAATTGATTTTTAGATCTCCAGTTAGGTTTCTATGGTATTTCTATTTTATATAATGTTACGCATGTGGAAAAACCAATTACAAGTATCATTAAGCCACTCAAAAACCATTTTAAGGCAACTTGTTTAAATTTGGGAATAAAAAAACAGCTAATTGCTATAACAACACATGTAAATACTTGAAATGCAATTAACAACATTAAAATCCCCCATCCATCCCGGCTGTCGGCTATTTTGCAAATCAGATTGTATATTATCAGTATCAATAAATTGATACCCACGATCTGCCAATCAAGACGAGTCCCTTTTTTTTCTTGATCCATGATTTACTATTTGATAGTAAACACCGCATAGCAAGTTGAAAAACCTACTAATAACAAAAGCAATGAACTCAATAACCAATATTTTGCCTGATCTTTATATGAAATAAGGAAAAGTATACCCGATACTACAAGACAAATTGTGATATGTAACATCAAGATACCAGCCACAAATATTAATACCATTTCTCCAGAACCATTTATACGATATAAAACCGTGTATAGAACCATCAATAAAAGATTGCCTCCTATAGTCCAATAGTTAGCCTTTTTAAATACATTCATATTGCCATTTCTTTTCTTAATTGTTCTAAGTACGCCACTTTATCATCCCGGTAAAACAGGTTCATGGTTTCGAAAGGTATGATCTTCATATCCTTGTTAACAATATGCACGCATGATTTTTTTATCGCCCGCACATCAAAATTATGGGCGTCAACAAACTGCATAATAATAATACGGAACAAGTTATCGTAACATAAATTAGGCGCATCAATTTCGGGCAGGCAGCACATAATTGATTTCAGATCTTCTTTAACCCTATCGACCGAATTACCTGTGCTGAACATATTTAGTAAATGCGCTTTCAATATATCGTCCTGTTCATAAACGATCGTATTTTTGGAATTATCAAGCAGATCATTGGGATCAATCATCCGCGTAAGCGGGAACACCTGGTCGCCTAATTTTAAGGCGTAGCCCATTACCAAAGCATCGGGATTACAGGGTACTGGTAACAGGTCGTGTTCGTTAAAAATATCAGTTTGTTCTAATATTGCTGCACGAACCTCTGTTAATGTGTACCTATCGGTTTGCGGGTTATAATTATCCAACCGGCCAGCCTCTTGTGTTGGCTGAAAAGTTACCCCACGCACGCAAGGCTGCTTTAAAGCATATCTTATAATATCACCTATCTCATCGGTGTTTAAACCTTTTTGTAAAGTAACTACTAACGTAGTGGATAGGTTATACTTATTAAGGTGTTCAATAGCCTTCTTTCGCACTTCCCGCAGGTCTTCTCCCCGTAACTTTTCCAGGGCTTCCTTTTTAAAAGAATCAAATTGAAGGTATATTTCAAAATCTGGCATATATGTGGCAAGCTTTGCTACAAAACTTTCATCTTTTGCTATCCGGATGCCATTGGTATTGAGCATCAGGTGTTTAATAGGTTTGCTTTTCGCGATGTCAAGTATCTCAAAAAACTGTGGATGTACTGTTGGTTCTCCCCCGCTTATCTGTACCACATCTGGCTTGCCTTCGTTAGCAACAATGGTATCCAGCATCTGTTCAATTTCTGCCAGGGTGCGGTGCCGGCCATAACTTGGCGATGACATTGCATAACATGTAGGGCAACTTAGGTTACATCTATCCGTTACCTCTATTACCGTTAAGCAGGAGTGCTGCTCATGATCCTGACATAAACCACAATCATAAGGGCAACCAAAATGTGTGGGTGTATTAAATTTAAGCGGCGTTTCGCTGCGCTTGGCATAGTTGCGGCAATTTTTATAATATTCAATATCAGTAGCTATTAAAACCTTTTCGTGCCCATGCTGCCGGCATGTTTTAAGCATATACACTTTCTCGTTCTCGAATATTATTTTAGCATCAACCCGCCTTAAACAGGTTGAACATATGCTGGTGGTAAAATCGTAGTAAATATAGGGGCGTTCAGGCATGGTTTTGAATAAGGCTTTTTGGAGATATAAATACTTTATAATAATACAAAATACCTATTAAACAAACTAATTGAATTACCGACAAACCAAAACTAAAAAAATAATCGGGTTTGATAAACTCAACTCCCAGCCTGAAAACCAAATAACTGGTCATCATTATTTTAAACCTTGCGCCATCGGCTAATATATTACGCCGTTCTATAAAAAACAAACCGGCCCATAAGATCATCCAAAACAGTATCTCATATAAATTAGTAGGATGCCTGCTAATACCATCGCCAAAATTTATGGCCCAGGGCAGGTTTGAAGGTATGCCAAAAGTACCATCTTCTAATCCGGCCAAAAAGCAACCTGTGCGGCCAATTATCATGGCCAATATTAATGGATAAACCATTACATCGCCTGATGAAACAGTTACCCCTATCTGCTTTTTTGTAAGCTCCACACCAATTAGCCCACCCATAAAACCACCTACTATAGTTTTATTACCCATAAAATAAATAAGGTTAAAATGGGATAACAACGCAGGGTTCTCTAAAACACCAACCATATGCGAGCCAATAAATGCCCCGGCCGCGGCACCGATAAAAATAATCAACCGATTTTCGGCAGTAATGGCATCGTAGTTATGCTTCCGTAAATAAGCATAGTACCTGTACCCTATAAAATAGGCTAAAGTTTCGCAAACAAAATGAATAGGGATACTGGATGTGCCGATAGGGATGTTGACAGGGAAGTGCAAGGCAATCAATTAAAAATACTTGTAAATGGTTTTTTAATGACATACCAGACACGCCACGCAAAACTGCGCCTTATACAAATGCCTCCAACCCTTACTGTCAAAGATTTGGAAATATTAGTTATTTCGACTTGGCTGAGCGTGTCCGTGACATTTTTTTTAGCTGGGATGGAATCTAACTTAGAATTGCGTCCAGTTTTGGACAATGCACCAATCGGCTTAGCTATTGATTTTTTTACTGTATCAGCGGGCAAGCTTGTTTTAAATGGTACGGGCTTTAAATTTGCAAATCGCGTTGTTTTAGCCTCAACCCTGAGAAACGGGATAAAACCTATAAACGCGGCGGCGAAACTAAATTTCCTCCATGATAAAAATGATTTGTATTGCGGGGCTATCACATTATTTAAACTCAAAAGCTGAGTTTCGTCAAACCTTCCGCATACTTTATCTTTCCCTGAAAGCAGATTTAAAATTTCGGTATTTGATAATAAGGTAAAGTCAGTTACTGTTTTTTTGCAACTACTACAATATTTTCCTTGTGCATCCGGCAGCATATTATGCCAATTCTCGTTACAGGGGGTGGGTATAGATATATTAATGATGCTATTATTCACATCCTAAATCTAAATAATTATTTCAGCTTCACCAATTGCTGGTAAAGTTTTTCGGTGGGTAAACCAACCACATTAGTGTACGACCCGTCAATTTTAATGATTCCTGTTAGGCCTATCCATTCCTGTATCCCGTACGAGCCGGCTTTATCCAGAGGTTGATACCGGTCTACATAAAAGTTGATCTCTTCATCGCTCAACGGGCGGAACAACACGTCCGATACATCGTAAAATAAATTGTATTGGTGTTTATATAATATACATACGCCTGTTATTACCTGGTGCTTACGGCCAGATAGGGTTTGCAGCATGGCAACCGCGTGTTCTGGCGACTCGGATTTACCTAATATCTGGCCATCAACGCTAACTATGGTATCGGCTGTTATTACAGCCTCATCGTGCACCAATTCGTCAAAGGCATGGCACTTTTTTTCGGCAATATATAAGGCTATTTCTTCGGGTGATAAACCATCGGGATAAGATTCATCCACATCTTTTAAAACTACCCTAAAATCAATATTCATTAATGTTAACAGTTCTTGCCTGCGTGGCGATTTTGAAGCGAGTATTACAGGAGGGATAACTATCATTGGGAGTAAATATTAGTTTTGAGTTAACGGTTGTTGCTTACGATTGTTGCAGTTATATCAAAAAACAGGCTTATAAAGACGTGGCGTTCTCGCTCATCCACTTACCTTGTACTTTCATTACTTTTTCAATCACATCGCGCACGCAACCCCGGCCACCAACTGCTGGCGAAATATATTGAGCAACCGCTTTTACTTCTTCGGCCGAATCAGCAGGGCAGGTTGGCAAAGCAACAATTTTCATAATATCAATATCGGGTATATCATCGCCCATATATAAAACATTAGCCGCCTTAATATGATTATCAGTAATGTATTTTTTAAATATATCCAGCTTGATATGTGCCCCAAGAAAAACATCATCAACGCCCAAACTATTTAAACGGTGCCTTACCCCTTCTGATTTTCCTCCGCTTATTATACAAACCCGGTACATACATTTTACAGCAAGTTGTATTGCGTAACCATCCTTAGTATTAAAAGTACGGCATTGTTCGCCCGCTTCGGTAACAAATACCGAACCATCGGTTAGTACACCGTCTACGTCAAGTACAAATGTGGTAATGTCTTTTAATTTATTTAAGAACATATTAAAAAAGGCAAGAAGTTAGCATCAAGATGTGAAAGGCAAATTAAATTATCAACATAGATCAACAGTCAAAAAAGCTATAGACTAAAAATTTGTATATCCTCAGCCCGGCTTCTTGCTCCATCGCTATTGATTATCTCTCCACTCGTATACCCAGGCCGATTGTATTTGCTCCAGATGGCCTTCGGTGCTTTGCTCGCGTGTACCGGCAAAGTTAGGTAGTGTGAGTATCCATTCTAAAAGATCGGTAAACCGGATGCGGTATATCTTAGATTCATCAAAATCATCTCCAAACTTTTCATAAAGTTCCATGGCAATATCTTCATGATCGTTCCAATGAATGGGGAGGGCAAATTTATTATCGTTCATGTGTTTAGTTTGGTTAAAATTAATGTCCCATAAAGTGCGACTGATCGGGTATAGTTACTTCTATATCGCCATCAATAATCACGCATTGGCAACCCAGGCGCGATGTGATACGGGGATTAACGGCACGGTCAATAAAGTCTTCCTCTTTATCAGAGATCTCCTGAATACTGTCGCCACCCTTAGTTACGTAAACATGGCAAGTACTGCATCCGCACACGCCACCGCAATTATGCTGAAGGTCTATCCCATTCTCGAGGCAAACATCTAATACAGATTCGCCTTCGGCGATAGATAATTCCACACTATCGTGATCCTTTTCCTCAAAGTTTATTTTAATATTAAAAACGTTCATTAGTGCAAAAGTAACAAAATTAGTTATCGGCTTTAGGGGGTAATCCCATTTTGATAATACTTTGACTTAAGGCATCGTAAAGTTGTTGTAATTGCGGGTAGTGGGTTAACATTTGCAAGTGCGCATCCATGGTATTTTGATCATGACGTATGGCCGGGCCCGTTTGCACGTCAACTGGGAAATTATCCTGCACTTTTTGAGCTGTTTCTAATATAAGGGGCCGCAACATGTCAAAATTAAGCTGATGCTGTACCAATAAGCTTTGAGCGATTGCATACAAGTTATTGGGGAAATTACAAGCGAATACCGCCGCAAGGTGCAATACCTTCCGTTGGCCGGAATCAACCTGATAAACATTTTTACTGATAGTTTGCCCAAGTTCTAATAATTGTTGAGTAACCAGGTTATTGCTGCCTTCAATACACAATGGAACCGCATTAAAATTAACTTCCCTTGTTTTACTAAATGTTTGTAACGGGTAAATAACCCCTGCACGCGAATTATATTTCAATATGGTTTGCAGATCGGTGGCACCAGAGGTATGTACCAATATTTTTTGATAAGGTGCCATTTTTTCAGCTATGGTTTTAATAGCATCATCTTTTACCGCTATTATAAAAAGATCGGCCCGGATATCAATCTTATTTAAGTCGTCAATTGCATCTGCTTTTACATGATAGGCCAGCATTGCTGCATTTTGAAAATTTGGGCTATAAACCTGTATAATTTGATGGCCTGCATTTTTCAATGCAACTGCAAAATGAGTAGCCAAATTACCCGAACCAATGAAGGTGATATGCATAATGTTTTTTATATGTTTTAATATAATGACTAAAATAATCTTTATTGGCCTGATAGATGAAAAAAACTCTTTTTTATTATGATTTAGAATAAAAAAAATGTAACATTACAATATTAAAAGCCCTCCCTAGGCGCACTAGCTGCGTAATTAATTAAATTTTCATTCATTTTATTTATTTAACCAACAGGAAATAGACTTAATCAATTTCCTCATATAAAAATATTTTACATTTATAAATACATCATAATTTAACGTAACTAAAATTAATATCACCCGTAAAAAGGATATAATAACTGACTTTATTCAATAGCTCTACCTGCTATATTAATTTAAGCTGACCTGTAAAGCTTTGACCCGCCAAGGTTGAAACTTTAGAGGCTCTATTTAAACTGCTAATCACTAAGCTTTATTAATATGGTAAAAAACTCACTATTACTCGTTATTTTGTTTCTTTTTGTGAACAAGCACACCATTGCACAAACCGAACAAAGATTTAGATTCACATCTATTACTCCTAGCGAAAACACCGGGCAGGATTACAGCCCATGGTTCAGCGACGACACCAATATACTGGTACAAGACGCATGGCAATACAACTTTAAATATGTTGATGTTTCGTTAAAGCTAGCCCAGCATTGTAAAATTACCCGACTGTCCCTTTATGATTATCAGGGCGTGTTTACAGATAACCCTGCTTATATATATGCAGTTAATGGTAATAAAAAAACACTGATAGCTACGTTTACCGGGCCAAATTACAAGGTATTTGAAGATGTGGTATTACCCCAAGCGCTAGATGCCGACTCGCTGGTTATCCATAAATATTGCAACAATATTCCGCAGAAGATTTTTGTTTTTGGATACCTGCCTATCGATAGCACTAAAATCGTTATACCCTTGCCCGACACTTCCACCCTGGTTAAAATACCTATTGATGTAAAAAGATGGTATCAGGTAGATAATGCCAGCAATGGCCTTGATGGATTGTTTGATGGTATAACAAATATTGAAGTAACCACTGGTTGGGGTAAAATACTTGATAACTATGATGCATATTACCCTGTAGCACCGGGAGAAAAAATTAATTTATATAAAATTAAATTTTACAGTTACCAGGGTGGTACGGGGCCTGTACCGGTTACCTTGTCGGTTATCAACAGTAAAGGGCAGCGAACAGTTGCAGGTACTTTTTTTGGCGATCAATATGATAGCTGGGTTGGGCCATATCCAGAAAGAAATACTTCTGGCCTTGCAAATTTTAACCTTGACACGGCTTTTAAAGATATTAAGTTCCTGGTTTTAAACTGCGGTAACAAATTTCCTACAGAAATAGAGCTTTATGGTACCTATACCCCGCCTACACCACCTACACCTATTGTTAAAAAACCTGTTAAGCTGAAACAGTTTTTTGGTATAAACACCTTTGAATGGGATTTTGAGGACCCTGCCAATACAAACATTATAGATAATACTAAAATAAAAGCGATAAAATCATTCACCCAGATCCGCCATTATCTGGATTGGGATAAATTAGAATCGCAAAAGGGAAATTACACCTATAACCCTACTCAAAGTGGTGGCTGGAACTATGATGCCATGTATGCATGGTGCAAAACACAAGGAATTGATGTTTTGGCTGATATTAAAACACAACCAATTTGGATGCAAAATACGTATCCTGATAGTGTTAAAAACAATGAGAATGTACCTGTTAACTATGGTGCCGACTTTGCTAATCCTGCATCATATATTGACCAAGGTCATCTGGCATTTCAATTTGCGGCAAGATATGGTTCAAACGCTAATATTGACACCACATTACTCAATGTATACCGTATTCCCCGATGGACAAATGATAATGTTAATACTATAAAAACAGGTTTAGGCCTTATTAAATATATTGAGTGTGATAACGAAAGAGATAAATGGTGGAAAGGGCGCTCGGCCTACCAAACATGTTTTGAATACGCCGCTAATTTATCTGCCTTTTACGATGGCAATAAAAATACCATGGGCCCAGGTGTTGGTATAAAAAATGCCGACCCAAATATGATGGTGGTAATGGGTGGACTGGCGTTAGCTACCCCTGATTATGTTAGAGGAATGATTGATTGGTGCATACAGCACCGGGGATATAAAGCCGATGGCACAGTTAATTTTTGCTGGGATGTAATTAATTACCATTATTATTCCAACGATGCGCAGAGTTCGCAAAGTGGAAACTCAACCCGTGGTTCGGCCCCCGAAGTTGTGGGTACAGCAACAACAGCAAAGAGCTTTATAGATATGGCCCATCTATATGCTAATGACATGCCAGTTTGGGTTACCGAATTAGGTTATGATATTAATCAGGGCAGCCCGTTAAAAGCTATCCCGATAGGTAAAAAAACAGCCTTACAAACTCAGGCCGATTGGATATTACGGTCTTCGCTATTGTATGCGCGCACTGGGGTAGAAAGGATATTTCTTTACCAGATGTATGATGATAATCCATTAAACCCGGTTCAGTTTGGTTCGTCTGGTTTAATAAATTCAAATAAAACCCGAAAACCAGCCGCTGATTACTTATACCAAACCAATCAACTTTTAGGAGAATATATGTACAAGTCGACCGTTAACACTGATCCTATTGTTGACCGGTATGAACTTAACGGGAAACCTGCCTTTGTTTTAGTTGTGCCTGATGAAAAAGGGCGAACCGCTACTTACACACTTGATTTGCAAGGAGCAGATTCGGCTAAAATATACAAACCACAAATTGGAAAATTAGTTATGAGTATGCAAGCGGTTAAAACAATTAATGGTAAACTCACCCTCACAGTTACCGAAACCCCGGTATTTGTGATTCCTGTTAACAAAGTTGCAGTAGCAGCCCTGCAATCTTTTAGTACATCACCTACGGTAACAAATTTTGTTAACCAAGCTATCCAAACCGACTCTGTAAGTAAACTGGAATCGTTAAATACTGTACATGTTTATCCCAATCCGACAAGTGGCAATATTAACGTTTCATTTGAAAACACAAATACCAGCGATGTTTCTATCAGAGTTTCTGACGCAACCAATGGAAGAATATATAAAAACTATAAATTAAATAAATCTAATCAACTCTTTTCCGAAAAAATCGACATACAAAGTCTTCCAATGGGGCCGTGTATTATTGAAATAAAACAAGGCCCATATATAACTATTAAAAAGATCATGAAAATTAATTAGCATGCTGCCCCGCCCCGGTAACCATGGCATTATTTTATGTTCAACATATTTTTCCAATGTGTTGGAAAAACGCATAAAATATTGCTGGTTACCGGGTTTTAATATCAATTATCCCGGCTTTCAAATTTAGATTGCGAACGCGTTAGTAAATTGGCTTTGATTTTTTTATATAAACCGGTGTTTGAGGTATTGGTGATTACAATTGTACCGTTTTTACGAATTGCCGCATCCATCTCCTGAGCAGTTATATTGGTTAAAAGTTCACGCAGATGAATGTTTATTTTAGTAGAGAGGCTTTTAGCACCATCTACAGTAATATCGCCCTCGCATGCTTTAATTTCAGCGTCTTCGTTAAAATCAAATTCAACCGGCCAATTTGTATCTGCGTCTGTAGTTAATACGCCTTTTAAAACTAAGGGTAGTGGCGCGTCGGCTTCAGCATGAACAAGAATTACCCGGAGTTCAATATTAGCATATGAACCACTTTTTATTATAACTTTTGATGATGCCTGCGATAATGAAAAAAGATCAACATCGTTTAAACTACTTGATTGGATTTCCAAAGGATTACCATCGCGGGAGGCTTCAAGTTTAAATTTACTGATATTGACAGTACCGCCTGTCCATACAAAACCCCGACGCGACGCCGCCCCAATGTTTATTAAGTTCCCACTAGCCAACTTGCTATTTTCCAATGTGGAAACAGGGTTATCGGTTTGTATACCGAAAAACAGATCTGTAGTTTCAGCGGAAAATTGTACAGGTATAATATTGCTTTTTTGACAGGATATTAATGCCGCGCTTATTAAAAAAGCGGCCAAGCCAAAGTTTAAATTTTTTTTCACTGTATTGTTTTTTAAGATTTTATTAGCGATTGATAGTTTAGGATTCTCTGTTTCTAATTTGGTTGTTATGCTAACATTAATGACTGTGGCCCAAACTCTTCAAAATATATGGCATCCTTTTTTACGCCTAAGGTTTTAAGGTCATTATATTGTTTAGTGATAAAAGGCGCGGGGCCACAAACATAATATTCGGCATCTGGAGATAAGATGCTGTTTATTTTTTTTACGTCAACAATTCCTTCGTACGTGTTCTCAGCCTGAGTGCCATTTAAATCGTTATAAAAAATATGACTATGCAGACCCGGGGTTTCTGATACCCAATAATCAATTGATTCTTTAAATGCATGTACTTCTTTATTTCGACAACCATGTACCCAAATCAATGGACGAGTATTTTTTGTATCTATTAAACTTTCCAGCATCCCAATCAATGGTGTTTGCCCTACTCCTCCACTTATAAATACCAAAGGCTTTTCATTATCTGTTTTAAGTGTAAAACTTCCTGCAGGAGCAGTTACCTCTATTTCGTCGCCAACGTTTATAAATTCATGCAATCTGTTACTGATCATCCCATCCGGATTTGTATCCCGGCCTTTCTCCCTTTTAACAGAAATACGATAATATAAGTTGTTTGGCGAATTTGAGATACTGTACTGCCGTGGTTGTATAAGATCGAGTTCGGGTATAAACATCCGCACGCTTAAATATTGGCCGGGTTTATGAGCGGCAACTGGGCCACCATCGGCTGGGTAAAGATGGAAAGATGTTATTTCGGTTGATTCCTGAATCTTATCTTTGATAAAAAATGACCGCCATCCATTCCATCCGCCGTTCTGGGTGGCCTGGTCGTTATATAACTTTGTTTCGTACCCACTCATCAACTCGGCTAATTGGCCATAGGCAGCTGCCCATGCATCAATCAAAGCACCTGTTGCTGCATCGCCCAAAACTTCTTTAATTGATGCAAGTAAGTGCTGCCCAACAACGGCGTAATGCTCGGGGCGTACATTAACGCTGGTATGCTTATGCCCTATTTTATCCACGGCCGGGAATAATACTGAAGGATCTTCGATGTTTTCGGCATAGGCTAGTACAGCCATAGCTAACGCGGTTTGTTGACGCCCGTTTTGCTGATTGCCCATATTAAACACGCTTTTTAATTCAGGATTAAACGTAAATAAACGCTTGTAAAAATGGGTTGTTAATAAAACACCATGTTCTTTTAATACCGCTACTGTTGCAGTAACTAATTGTTTTTGTTCTGTAGTCATGATTATTGTGATTTTTAAGTTGAATGTAATTAAATATTAAAATACCTTTTTATCTTTTATATAAGTAAATTTTTTTAAGTTTTTCTTAAATGTATAACTCCTTTATCCAGCAACGCGTTAAAATCACTTATGGTTGCGGTTTGGAGCATTTTTTGTGTTGCATCTCTAATGTATTTAAACTCATTGTGTATAGGGCAAGGGTTTTTTTCGGAACAATATTTTAAACCCAGACCGCAACCGATAAAAAGTTGGTCTCCATCTATAGCTCTAACAATATCAGCAAGGCATAATTTGTTTGATTCCGCATCTAAGTAAAACCCCCCATGCGGGCCTTTTGATGATTGCAATAGCTTTTTTTTACTTAAGTCCTGTAAAATTTTAGCAATAAAATGCTCTGGTGAATCAATACCAGATGCGATCTCTTTAAAGCCCACTTTACTTCCGTCCTTAGTTTTTTGTGCTATATAAATCATAGCCCTGATAGCGTATTCACAAGTTTTTGAAAACATCTACTGTTATTAATGATGCAAATATATAACAAATTAAATAAAAGACAAATTTATCTTTTATTTAATTTGTTATATATTATTCCCCAATTATTTGGCTAATTTCCTTAAACGCTTCAAGTTGCTCCCTATCATTTTCGAAAACAAAGACATGCTTATCCGCGCCTATGCTAATAATAATTTCCGGAAAAGACACATCCGATACTTTTCCAAAATTATTGGCTTTGCTAACTGTTCGCATTTTCACCGAATCAATTTTTGATATTCGTATCAAACTATCCTGAATTTTAATAAAATCTTTTTTATGCTCAATTGCCATTCTTCTTCTTGTAATTCATAATTTATTATTATTTTTCAATCAATAGGTATAAAATGTATAAATTTTATATATTTAAGCACGATTTGATATGAATCTATTTAATAAATAAAATTTTTCTTAATCTTAAATAAATTAAGTGTAAAATTAAATTTTGTAAATAAAAATTAAACTTTTAAAAATCCCTAATTAACCAAATTGGTAAATATGTATCTACAGATACATACCTTATCAAGCTAATAAAGTTATGAAAAAAAAATTTGCACTAATAACAGTAGTTTTATTGGCTAACGCCTTTGCTGTATTAGCCCAAATTAATCAACCGGATAGTGTAGCAAACCATAAATCTGATACATCACAGGTAAAAGTTCCATCTACAATAACAAATCCAAAAGACACCAAAAACGAACCTGCGACTGTTACGCCGAAAGATACTGTGGTTGAACCCGTTGTTAAAGCCGAACCAGTAGTTGTTGCACCGAAAGATACTGTGGTTGCACCCGTTGTTAAAGCCGAACCAGTAGTTGTTGCACCGAAAGATACTGTGG
>JANXTT010000029.1 GCA_025352225.1 Mucilaginibacter sp.
GCTGGATTGCACTTTCAAAAATAATAATAAGGAATTGGGGCAGAGCCTTAATGCATTATTTCGAAAAACAAGCTTACCACACCAGCAGATTGATCCGGCTATTTGCGTTGCTGTTATTTTTTGTCGGTTAAGATGTAAACATTATTAAATTATCTCTTTTTTTTGCCCTTAAATAAACGGCTAAGGCCCGTGTATTTTGGAGCGCTCTCCTCCGAATAGTAACCACCATAACCGTAGCCATAGCCGTAACCATAGCCATAACCATAAATGGAATCACCTTTTTGATACTTGATATCATTTACAATTATATATGGGTTTTTTATTTTATTAGATTGCCTCAAACTATTGATCATATCTAATTGGGGCTTATGGGTATAATCTTCTCTAACTACATAAAACGTTAAATCGGCAAATTTTTCAACCAATAACGCGTCTGTTACGGCACCTACAGGGGCTGTATCAATTATTACATAGTCAAAATCTCTTTTTAACTGATCTATTAAATTTTCAAGCTTTACATTCATCAATAATTCAGCCGGGTTTGGAGGCACGGGGCCCGAAGATATTAGAAAACAATTTTCATTAAACCAGGTTGGCCTTAATATAGTATGGTAATCTAACTGATCAGAGATTATATAGTTTGTAAACCCATCTTGATTATCCAAACCTAAGTTGGTAGAGAATTTGGGTTTTCGTAAATCCAATTCCAGAAATACAATTTTTTTACCCCCCAAAGCCAGTGCGCTACCTAAATTAAGTGATAAGAATGTTTTTCCTTCGCCACTCATGCTAGACGTAAACAACAACACGTTTGATTTTGATGAGTTTACTAAGTACTGTAAGTTTGTCCGTAGGCTACGGAACTGCTCAGAAATATTTGATCGAGAATCCCTTGTTACAACTAGCGCTTCTTCTAATATTTTATGACCAATTTCCCCTACAATAGGAATAGTGGTTTTTCTTTCAATATCATATTTATTACTGATTTTTGTGTTCAAAAATTCTTTTATCATGATAAAAATCCCGGGAAGAAGGATACCGGCAATCAGACCCAATAAATAAATTGTTGACCGATGTGGTTCAAATGGATCGATATCACTTTTAGCATGTTCAATTATTCTTGAATTTGCTAAAGTTGATGTTTTAGAAATGGCGACATCTTCGCGCTTTTGCAACAAATACAGATAAAGATTTTCTTTGATTGCTTGTTGACGAACGTAGTCATTATAAATTCTTTGTAGGCCTGGTATTTTCTTTATTTGCACCTGGACTGACTGGTCTTGTTTGTTCAATTGATTTCGAGCGATTACTAAGCCATTTTTATACGTTTCTAAACTTCTTAACAGAATAACTCTGGAACTCTCCAATTGGCGATCAAGATTTTTGATAACAGGATTATTATCTGTTAACGACAACTTCATCTTTTCGCGGCTAAGCAATAGCGTATTGTAACCATCTATTCCGCTACTTAAGGAACCATTATTTACCGATACAGTAGAAGGTATATATTTGCTGTTTCCTGGTTTATTTAAATATTTTTCTAAACTGTTTACAACAGATAACTGAACATCTTGTTGATTTAGAAACGTGGAATTTATATTTTCATTTGAAACTAAAGATCTGGATTTTTCACCAAGATCAATCATCTGGTTATCAACCTTAATTTTTTCTAATTTCTTTTGCACGCCATTCAATTCTTCAGATACAATTGCCAATCGATCGTCAATAAATTTAAGTGTGCTATCTTTTGTACGTAATTTATTTTGTTGGTTTGCAATAAGATAGTCTGACATTAATTTCTCTAATATATACTCTCCTTTTTGGGGATGAGTATAATTATAGGTTAGGTTGATTGCTGAAGATGTTTTATCCAAAAAAGATGCCTGGAAGTTTGCTATGAAATCAATAATCGCTTCATCTTCTGATTGAATTTGAATTTGAAAGACACCACTTTTTTCAAATTTGGAGGTTTTTTTTAAAATTAAATTATACTGTTTTAAATGGACGCTATCCCCAAACCTGGCTTTAAAAAACACATGGTCGCTTTTGTTTTTTAATGTATATTCATCGTTACTAACAATAGTTATTTCGTAGGTTCTATCTAATACTGAATGAGTTTTGTAATTTATACCTACCAGAAACGGGGCATCATCAAATATCTCTACCGATTTGAACTGTTCAATTTTAAACGTTTTTATATTTAAATGTGTTTGACCAACCAACTGGCTGATTAAACTTGTTGACGTAAGTATCTGAACCTCGTTTTCGATGTTATTCTTAGGAACAAATAAGGAAGCTAATTCGCCATGTTCGCCGCCTGACGAACTTGATGTATTTCCGTCTTCCTGTACTAGTATTTTCCCTGAAATATTCCAGATAGGCGTGGTTAAGCTGGCCTTTATAATGGCGATAGACATACATATGAGTATCCCCAAAACGAATAAATACCAGTAGGTCAATATTTTTGATAGAATCGCCTTTGCATCAATACCATTATCTTCTACAGCGATATTATGATCTGGTAAGTTTGCGTTAATATCAGTCATAATTATTATCTTTTTAATAACAAGTAAAAAGTAGAAAACAATGTCAAGCCCAGTGTGCCTAATGTAAGATTCCGTGAGAACACCACATCAGACGCAATCGCTTTGGCTTTACTAGGGCCAACATATAAAATATCATTGTTTTGTAAATAAAAATAGGGGGATTCCATTAGCGCACTACTTTTTAGGTTTATTCTGATAGTACTAACTGTATTATCTAAATTTTTTCTTAAAAGCAAAATATTCTCTTTATTTCCAAAAGCAGTAAGATCACCCGACAGACCAAGCGCATCGATAATATTGGGTTTTTCAGTTGGTATATAAATAACACCCGGCTTATTGACTTCGCCTAAAATTGTAATTTTGAAGCTTTTGTTTTTTATTACAACAACAGGATTCTCAAAATATAGTTTAGCCCGCTTTTTTATCTCATCATGAACCTGAGCAATTGTAAGGTCTTCAACATGAATCTTCCCTAGTTCTGAAAGTTCGATATTCCCTTCGTTATCTACTGAATATCCTCCGTCGTTTCCACTACCGGCATTAAGTACATTTACATTTGCGGTAGCACTAGGATCCGTTGCATAAATAACAATTGCTAAAACATCTGTAGGATGTATAACAGGCTCAACATATGCTGGAAGCTTAATAGCTGATAATTTATTGGTTTCAGGGACATCCTGAAAATAGGTTAGTTGTTTAACTGAAACACACGAAAAAAAACAGAAAAACACAGGTACTATAATTGAATAAAATATCGCTTTTTCTGACAAATGCTTATGCATGAAGTTACTTTTTAATTGCTATAGCCCGTTAATAAACGGATGCAAGATACATATTAAATTTTCAATAGTCAAAAGTAATAATAAAGAATTTTAAAAATTTTATCATGATTCCACATTTATTATACGTTTTTTTTAATTTAATGCCACATTTGATAAAAATGTTAAATATAAACACTGTTTAGATGTTGCTGTTTTTGAGCCTATGCCTGTCCTACAGTACCTCCAAAGTTTAACGGAAAGCTGCTAGGGTCATCTGGCATTTTTATTCTGCCATTTACCGTTTCAAACTTTTCTATATTATCTTGTAATGCAATAAGAAGCCTCTTAGCGTGCTCAGGAGTTAATATTATACGTGATTTTACTTTTGCTTTGGGCACACCAGGCATAATCCTGATAAAATCCAATACAAATTCAGAATTAGAGTGTGTAATAATTGCCAGGTTTGAATAAACCCCTTCTGCAATTTCTTCTGACAGTTCGATGTTCAATTGATTTTGTTCTTCCATAATGGGTTAAAAATAAAAAAGTCCTCTCTTAAAAGAGAGGACTTTAAAAAGTTTATTTACTAGACTATGCTTCTACTTCTTCTGTTTTAGAGGCCATCAACCTGTCGAATTCTTCTTTTGACCCAACACGTATATTTTCATATATGCGTAATCCGGTTCCAGATGGAATTAAGTGACCAACTATTACATTCTCTTTCAATCCAAGCATTTTATCTACTTTACCAGCAATCGCTGCCTCGTTAAGTACCTTTGTTGTTTCCTGGAATGATGCAGCAGACATGAATGATTTCGTCCCCAATGACGCTCTTGTTATACCTTGCAACATTGGACTTGAAGTTGCGGCGATAGCGTCTCTTACTTCAGCAAGTTTAAGGTCTTTACGCTTAAGGATCGAATTTTCATCCCTTAGTTTACGAACAGACAATATCTGACCAGCTTTCAGGTTATTTGAATCACCTGGATCTACAACTACTTTCTTATCGAATATATCGTCATTCTCTAAAGTGAAATCCCATGCATTTACTGCTTCTTTTTCCAAAAAGCGAGTGTCTCCGGCATCTTCGATCGTTACCTTTTGCATCATTTGGTGTACAATAACTTCAAAATGTTTGTCGTTAATTTTCACACCCTGCAAACGATAAACTTCTTGTATACCATTAACCAGATATTCCTGAACTGCTGCCGGACCTTTAATAGCCAATATATCAGCAGGCGATATTGAACCATCAGAAAGTGGCATACCAGCCTTCACAAAGTCGTTATCCTGAACTAATATATGTTTTGACAATGGTACCAGATACTTTTTGATTTGACCGTCTTTTGACTCGATAGTCATTTCGCGATTACCACGTTTTATACCACCCAAGGTCACTACACCATCAATTTCGGTTACTACTGCCGGGTTAGATGGATTACGAGCTTCAAACAACTCAGTTACACGTGGTAAACCACCGGTAATGTCACGGGTTTTTCCAGTTGAACGAGGAATTTTAGCTATGATCTGTCCGGTTTGAATTTTTTCACCTTCGTCCACAGCAATATGCGCCCCAACCGGAATATTGTACCCCTTGATAATATTACCCTTATCTGCAATTTGAATAACCGGGTTTTTGGTTTTATCCCTTGTATCAATAATTACTTTTTCGCGGTGACCTGTTTGCTCGTCTGATTCTTCGCGGAAGGTAATGCCTTCTAAAATCGCTTCAAATTGCGCCTTACCTGCAAATTCGGATATAATTACAGCATTGTATGGATCCCATGAACAAATACGGTCGCCTTTTTTTATCTTGCTGCCATCTCTAGCGTAAAGATATGAACCATAAGGTATGTTATTACTTACAATAACCTTATTTGTACCTTCTTCAATAATACGGAACTCGCCAGAACGGCCTAGAACCACGTCCACTAAACCTTCTTCGGTTTTAAATGCAACTGTACGAACATTTTCGAATTCAATTACACCTTCAAACTTAGCATTGATCTGAGATTCAGCAGCAATGTTAGATGCTGTACCACCCACGTGGAATGTACGTAAAGTTAACTGTGTACCCGGTTCACCAATTGATTGGGCCGCGATTACACCTACAGCCTCACCCATTTGCACGCGTTTACCACTCGCAAGGTTACGGCCATAACATAGCGCACAAACACCGCGTTTACTTTCGCAGGTTAATACTGAACGTATTTCTATACCTTCTAACGGCGAGTTTTGAATGTTACGCGCAATATCTTCTTCGATATCCTGGCCGGCAGAAACTAATAATTCATTAGTTAACGGGTCATACACATCGTGAAGGGAGGTACGGCCCAATATACGGTCGTACAATGGCTCTATAATATCTTCGTTATCTTTTAAAGCTGTAGTAAATATACCGCGCAATGTTCCGCAATCGGTATCCCCAACTATCATATCTTGTGCAACATCATGTAAACGACGAGTCAGGTAACCAGCATCAGCCGTTTTTAAAGCTGTATCGGCCAAACCTTTACGCGCACCGTGGGTAGATATAAAGTATTCTAATACTGACAAACCTTCTTTAAAGTTTGAAAGGATCGGATTTTCAATAATTTCACCACCTGAACCTGATTTTTGAGGTTTCGCCATCAAACCACGCATACCTGCAAGCTGTCTGATCTGTTCTTTTGAACCACGTGCACCCGAATCAAGCATCATGTATACTGAGTTGAAGCCTTGATTATCTGTAGACAGTATTTCCATCACGTTTGCAGTTAAACGGTTGTTAATACGTGTCCAAACGTCAATAATCTGGTTATAACGTTCGTTATTGGTAATGAATCCCATATTATAGTTATTCATTACTTCTTCCACTTCTTTAGATGCTTGCTCGATCAGCGTTACCTTTTCAGCTGGTATATTTAAGTCTTTTAAGTTAAATGATAAACCACCACGGAATGCCATTTGGAAACCTAACTCCTTAATATCATCAAGAAATTGAGCCGCACGAGCCATACCTGTAACTTTAACTACGGTACCAATAATATCACGTAATGATTTTTTGGTTAACAGCTCATTAATATAACCAACCTCTGTGGGTACATGCTGATTAAACAACACGCGGCCTACTGTAGTGTCTGTTAATTTATTTACGATAACGCCTTCCCTATCCTTAACATTAACTTTTACCTTAATAAAAGCATGGAGCGCTACTTTTTTCTCGTTATAAGCGATAATAACCTCTTCAGGAGAGTAGAAACTTAAGCCCTCGCCTATTACAACGCCTGTATGATCTGTTTTACGGCCTTTTGTAATATAATACAAGCCTAAAACCATATCCTGTGAAGGAACTGTAATTGGTGTACCGTTGGCGGGATTCAAAATATTGTGAGAAGCCAGCATCAAAATTTGGGCCTCCAAAATTGCAGCGTTACCCAAAGGTACGTGTACCGCCATCTGGTCACCGTCAAAATCCGCGTTAAATGCTGTACAAGTTAAAGGGTGTAATTGAATTGCTTTACCTTCAATTAATTTTGGCTGAAATGCCTGGATACCTAAACGGTGCAATGTTGGTGCACGGTTTAATAATACCGGGTGTCCTTTTAATACGTTTTCCAAAATGTCCCAAACTAGTGGGTCTTTACGGTCAACTATCTTTTTAGCCGATTTTACTGTTTTCACTACACCCCTTTCAATCATTTTGCGAATGATGAATGGTTTAAATAGTTCGGCAGCCATATCTTTTGGTAAACCGCACTCGTGTAATTTTAAGCTAGGCCCTACAACAATTACCGAACGAGCCGAGTAATCAACACGTTTACCCAATAAGTTTTGACGGAAACGGCCTTGTTTACCTTTTAAAATATCTGAAAGAGATTTTAATGCACGGTTACCTTCTGTTTTTACAGCGTTAACTTTACGTGAATTATCAAATAACGAATCCACAGCTTCCTGCAACATACGCTTTTCGTTACGTAAAATTACTTCTGGAGCTTTGATCTCAATTAAACGTTTTAAACGGTTGTTACGGATAATTACACGACGGTATAAGTCATTTAAATCGGAGGTTGCAAAACGACCACCTTCCAAAGGCACTAACGGACGTAATTCTGGTGGAATAACCGGAACGATCTTAACGATCATCCATTCAGGATTATTCTCAATACGTGTTTTTGCATCACGGAAAGCTTCAACAACCTGTAAACGTTTTAATGCTTCGTTTTTACGTTGTTGAGAAGTTTCGTTTGCAGCCTGATGACGAAGATCATAAGATAATTGATCAAGGTTTAACCTTTTCAAAAGTTCCTCTAAAGCTTCGGCGCCCATTTTGGCTACAAATTTTTGAGGATCCTTATCATCAAGATATTGATTTTCTTTTGGTAAAGTATCTAATATATCCAGGTATTCTTCTTCCGTAAGGAAATCCATTTTCTGGATACCATCAGTTTCTTTAATACCAGATTGGATAACTACATATCTTTCGTAGTAGATGATCAGATCCAGTTTTTTTGTTGGTAGGCCCAATAAATAACCAATTTTATTTGGTAACGAACGGAAATACCAGATATGCGCCACAGGAACAACCAGATTAATGTGCCCCATACGCTCACGACGAACTTTCTTTTCGGTTACTTCAACACCGCAACGGTCGCAAACTATACCTTTATAACGGATACGTTTGTATTTACCGCAATGGCATTCATAATCTTTAACCGGGCCAAAAATACGCTCGCAGAATAAACCATCGCGTTCAGGCTTGTAGGTCCTGTAATTAATGGTCTCTGGTTTTAAAACCTCACCGCTTGAACGCTCCAATATAGATTCCGGAGAAGCCAGACTGATGGTTATGGTGGTGAAATTGCTTTTTATTTTATTATCCTTTTTGTAAGACATAGCTCTTTTTTAAGTTAAAAGTCAAAAGTTTAAAGTTGAAAAGTTGCTCTCGCTTTAAACTTTCAACTTTAAACTATAAACTTATTCTAATGTGATATCCAAACCTAAACCTCTTAACTCATGAACCAATACGTTGAATGATTCAGGAACCGATGGTGTTGGCAGGTTCTCGCCTTTTACAATAGCCTCGTATGTTTTAGCACGGCCCACAACATCATCCGACTTAACAGTCAGAATTTCTTGCAGGATATTTGCCGCTCCGAATGCTTCAAGAGCCCAAACCTCCATCTCACCAAAACGCTGACCACCAAACTGAGCTTTACCACCCAATGGTTGTTGTGTAATTAATGAGTATGGCCCTATTGAACGAGCATGCATTTTATCATCAACCATGTGACCCAGTTTAAGCATATAAATTATACCTACTGTGGTTTGCTGGTCAAAACGATCACCGGTTAATCCGTTGTAAAGATAAGTTCTGCCCGACTCTGGTACACCTGCTTTTTTAACCCACTCCTCTACTTCGGCATGGCTTGCACCATCAAAAATTGGGGTCGCAAATTTTACACCAAGCTCTTTACCTGCCCAGCCTAAAACAGTTTCGTAAATCTGACCAAGGTTCATACGCGAAGGTACACCCAAGGGGTTCAATACGATATCTACCGGGGTTCCATCTTCAAGGAAAGGCATATCTTCGTCACGTACAATACGCGCAACGATACCCTTGTTACCATGACGACCGGCCATTTTATCACCAACTTTTAGCTTACGTTTTTTAGCGATATAAACTTTTGCCATTTGTACAATACCAGATGGAAGCTCATCACCAACGCTAATTGCGAATTTATCGCGACGGTACGCTCCTAATTCTTCGTTAACCTTAATGTTATAGTTATGAAGCAAAAGTTTGATCTGATCATTCTTATCATCATCAGTAGTCCATTTGGTTGGGTTAATATTAGCATACTCAAGCTCTAACAATATTTTTTGTGTGAACTTAACGCCTTTAGCTACTAATAACTCTTTATACACATTGAAAACGCCTTGTGATGTTTTACCATTAACGATCTCAAATAATTTTTCAACTAAAATATTCTTAAGATCCTTAATAGCTTTTTCATGTTTGATATCCAATTTTTCGATCGCTGCCTTTTCTTCAGCTTTTGAAGTTTTCTTTGCACGGGAGAAAAGTTTGGTATCAATAACCACACCGGCAATAGACGGAGGTGTTTTTAAAGACGCATCTTTAACATCACCTGCTTTATCACCAAATATGGCTCGTAATAATTTTTCTTCTGGTGAAGGATCAGATTCGCCTTTAGGTGTGATCTTCCCGATAAGGATATCACCTTCTTTAACCTCAGCGCCAACACGGATGATACCATGTTCGTCCAAATCCTTGGTTGCTTCTTCAGAAACGTTGGGGATATCTGGTGTTAATTCTTCTTCTCCACGTTTTGTATCTCTAACTTCTAATTCAAATTCTTCAACGTGAATAGATGTAAAAATATCCTGTGAAACCACCCGCTCAGATATAACGATCGCATCCTCAAAGTTAAACCCTTGCCAAGGCATAAATGCCACTTTTAGGTTACGGCCCAATGCCAACTCACCATTTTGTGTTGCATAACCTTCGCAAAGTACTTGTCCTTTTTCAACCCGTTGGCCTTTTTTAACAATTGGCTTTAAGTTGATGGTAGTGCTTTGATTTGTTTTTTTGAATTTGATTAAACGGTATGACCTGCTATCACCTTCAAAAGAAACCAAACGGTCAGCTTCGTCACGGTCATATTTAATGCGGATCTCATTAGCGTCAACATACTCTACTATACCATCACCTTCGGCGTTGATAAGCGTACGGGAATCTTTTGCTACACGGCCTTCTAAACCAGTACCAACAATTGGCGCTTCTGGACGTAACAAAGGTACGGCCTGACGTTGCATGTTAGACCCCATCAAGGCACGGTTAGCATCATCATGCTCCAGGAACGGAATCAATGACGCCGCTATAGAAGTAATTTGATTTGGCGCGATATCCATATAATCTAACCTAGCAGGCTCAATAATAGGGAAGTCACCTTCAAAACGTGCTTTTACACGTGGTGTGCTAAATACGCCGTTATCATCATATACTGCATTAGCTTGTCCGATGGTTTTACCATCTTCATCCTCAGCAGATAAGTAAACTACAGGTTCAGCCATTAATACTTTACCGTCAACTACCTTTTTATATGGAGTTTCGATAAAACCAAGATTATTGATCTTAGCATGGATGCATAATGACGATATCAGACCAATATTCGGTCCTTCTGGAGTTTCAATGGTACATAAACGTCCGTAGTGTGTATAATGAACGTCACGAACCTCAAAACCTGCACGCTCACGAGACAGACCACCGGGCCCTAAGGCTGACAGACGACGCTTGTGCGTAATCTCTGCCAGAGGATTGGTCTGATCCATAAACTGTGATAACTGATTTGTTCCGAAGAACGAGTTGATCACAGATGAAAGTGTACGTGCATTGATTAGATCGGTTGGCGTAAACACCTCGTTGTCACGTATATTCATACGCTCACGAATGGTACGCGCCATACGGGCCAAACCAACGCCAAATTGTGCATACAACTGCTCACCAACTGTGCGTACACGGCGATTTGACAAGTGATCAATATCATCAACCTCGGCCTTTGAGTTGATCAGTTTGATCAGGTATTTAACAATGGCGATGATATCATCTTTAGTTAAAACCTTAACCTCATTAGGCGTGGTTAATTTTAATTTACGGTTGATGCGGTAACGACCAACATCTCCCAGATCATATCTTTTGTCAGAAAAGAATAAACGATCAATGATACCACGGGCGGTTTCTTCATCAGGTGGTTCAGCGTTACGTAATTGGCGGTAGATATGCTCAACTGCTTCTTTTTCTGAGTTTGAAGTATCTTTTTGTAGTGTATTATATATAATAGTATAATCACCGCTGGTGGCAGCATCTTCCTTATTCAGGATGATGGTTTTAACGCCAGCATCAATGATCATATCAATATGGTCATCTTCTAAAACGGTTTCACGCTCAAGGATGATCTCATTACGATCGATAGAGACAACCTCACCGGTATCTTCATCAACAAAATCTTCAACCCATTTTTTGAGCACCCTTGCAGCAAGCTTACGGCCAATAAATTTCTTTAAGCCAGATTTGCTCACTTTTACCTCATCAGCTAATTCAAATAATTCAAGGATATCTTTATCCGAGTCATATCCGATAGCGCGTAACAAAGTAGTAACCGGGAATTTCTTCTTACGGTCAATATAGGCATACATTACGTTATTAACGTCTGTTGCAAACTCAATCCATGATCCTTTAAAAGGGATAACACGGGCCGAATATAGTTTGGTACCGTTAGTGTGGCGGCTTTGTCCAAAAAACACACCCGGCGAACGGTGAAGTTGTGATACAATTACACGCTCTGCACCGTTGATAACAAAAGTTCCTTTTGGAGTCATATAAGGGATAGTTCCCAAATACACATCCTGAACAATTGTTTCAAAATCTTCGTGCTCTGCATCATTACATGATAAGCGAAGCTTTGCCTTTAACGGCACACTATGTGTTAACCCGCGCTCAATACATTCCTGAATATCGTAACGTGGCGGATCAATAAAATAGTCAAGAAACTCCAGAACGAAAATATTTCTTGAATCTGAAATCGGGAAATTCTCTGCGAATACTTTAAACAAACCTTCTTTATGACGGTTATCTGAAGTAGTTTGCAATTGAAAAAACTCCTGGAAAGACTGTAACTGTACATCCAGAAAGTCAGGATATTCTAACACTTTCCTGCTGGTTGCAAAGTTTACTCTTTGATTATTTTTGTTTGCCAAGGGATTATAATTTAGTTTATTAATAAACTTATTAGATGTGAGATATTTAGTATTGAGATATGAGACAAAATGCGAGTCGAACTTCCAACACCGCTATCTTTAATGATAACTGGCATAAAATCTCAATACTCAAATCTCAATACTCAAATCATAAAGCAATATAAACGACAATAGACCCCGACCAAAAACTGGTCGGAGTCATATGCTTTAGGGCTTTATTGGGTTAAATTACTTAACCTCAACAACAGCACCTGCTTCTTCTAGTTGTTTCTTCAAGCTTTCAGCTTCTTCTTTAGTTACACCAGTTTTAACTTCTTTAGGTGCACTGTCAACTAAATCTTTTGCTTCTTTCAAGCCTAGGCCAGTTAAATCTTTAACCAATTTAACAACTGCTAATTTAGCACCACCAGCTTCTTTCAAAATAACATCAAATGCTGTTTGTACTTCGGCTACTGCCGGAGCATCACCACCTGCTGCAGGACCTGCAATTGCAACTGCAGCTGCAGCTGGTTCAATACCGTATTCGTCTTTTAATATCTGAGCTAATTCGTTAACTTCTTTTACTGTTAAGTTTACCAACTGTTCAGCAAACGCTTTTAAATCTGCCATTACTATAATTTTTAATTTTTAATACTTTGTTAAATCGAACTTAAAGGAGTTCGTTATCCTCTTTCTTGTAATGTTTTAACAATACCGGCTATAATATTACCACCCGATTGAAGAGCAGAAATAACATTTTTAGCAGGTGATTGCAATAATCCGATAATCTCGCCAACAAGCTCTTCCTTAGATTTAAGGTTAACTAAAGCATCTAATTGGTTATCGCCAATAAATACAGCAGTATCAATATAAGCTGCTTTCAAAACTGGCTTATCTCCTTGTTTTCTTAATTGCTTAATCAGTTTAGCCGGAGCGGTACCTGATTTAGAAAACATGATAGATGATGAACCTTTTAATACATCATAAATTTCGGTAAAATCACCTCCAACTGCTTCTAAGGCTTTTTGGATAAGTGAGTTTTTAGTTACCTGCATTTTGATGTCGCTTTCGAAACATTTACGGCGGATAGCATTGATTTTAGCAACCGTTAAATTTGAAGTATCAGTAATATAAAAATTACCATACTCTTTGATTTGCTCAGTAAGGGCAAGAACAACTTCGTGTTTTTCTTCTTTATTCATGATTAGATCCCCGTTACTGTTTTAGTTTCAATTTCGATTCCAGGAGACATGGTTGAAGAGATATGAATACTCTTAAAATATGTTCCTTTTGCTGCTGATGGTTTTAATTTTGAAATGGTTTGGAGTACTTCCAAAGCATTTTCATAAATTTTATCAGCAGGGAAAGATACTTTTCCTATTGAGGCATGGATGATACCGGTTTTATCAACCTTGAAATCAATTTTACCAGCTTTTACCTCAGTTACAGCTTTACCTACATCTGTAGTTACTGTACCTGATTTAGGGTTAGGCATTAAGTTACGTGGCCCGAGTATACGACCCAAACGACCTACTTTAGCCATAACACTTGGCATAGTGATGATAATATCAACGTCAGTCCACCCACCTTCAATCTTGGCAATATATTCATCCAAACCTACAAAATCTGCACCTGCATCTTTAGCTTCTTGTTCCTTTTCAGGTGTACAAAGTACTAAAACGCGTACAGTTTTACCGGTTCCGTGAGGTAAGGTTGCAATACCGCGCACCATTTGATTGGCTTTGCGGGGATCTACACCTAAACGAACATCTATATCAACTGATGCATCAAACTTGGTTAAAGTAATGTCTTTTACCAATGATGCCGCAGCCTCTAACGTATACGATTTGTTAACCTCAACTTTGGATAGTGCCGTTTTTTGATTTTTTGTTAATCTTGCCACTGTCTTAAACTGATTTTATTTAATTAATTAATTCCAGGGCGCTGTACCAGAAACGGTAATTCCCATACTGCGAGCTGTGCCGGCAACCATTTTCATGGCTGATTCTATCGTAAATGCATTTAAATCAGTCATTTTATCTTTAGCTATCGTCTCAACCTGATCCCAGGAAACACTGGAAACTTTTTTACGGTTAGGTTCGGCCGAACCACTCTTTAAACCTGTTACTTCCATCAATTGGATAGCAACCGGAGGAGTTTTAATGATAAATTCGAAAGACTTATCTACATAAACGGTAATTACTACCGGCAATACTTTCCCTGGCTTGTCTTGGGTACGGGCATTAAACTGCTTGCAAAACTCCATAATGTTTACACCTTTAGCACCCAATGCTGGGCCTATTGGTGGAGATGGGTTTGCTGCGCCGCCCTTAACCTGTAGTTTTACTAACGCACCGACTTCTTTTGCCATTTTAATTTACTTTATTTATTACTTAATGTTAGTAAGTGGAAGCTATGTAACATTTAAGATTGTTTGATTTCGGAGTTGGGATTTTCCATTTCGGATTTATCCTGATTCGTTATCTATATTTTTAACTTCTTAATTCCAGACATCTAAAATCCGACGTCCAAAATAAGACTACTCTTTCTCTACTTGCATGTAATTCAATTCGAGCGGCGTACGGCGGCCAAATATCTTTACCATTACCTTTAATTTCTTTTTCTCTTCGTTAACCTCTTCAATAACACCGCTAAACCCATTGAAAGGACCATCCATCACCTTAACGTTTTCGCCAACGTAATAGGGTACATTCATCGTTTCGCCCTGCTCGCTCATTTCGTCAACCTTACCTAAAATACGGTTAACTTCTGCTTGGCGTAAAGGGATAGCATTACCCGCTTTATCTCCTAAAAAGCCAATTACACTATTAACATTTTTTATAATGTGCTCAAGTTCTCCATCTAGCGAAGCTTCCATCAATACATAACCCGGAAAAAAGTTACGCTCTTTGGCGATCTTTTTACCATCACGCATCTGATAGTATTTTTCCATAGGTATTAATACCTGTGGTACAAGGTGCGTAATACCTAAACGATTAATTTCGGCATCTATGTATTGCTTAACCTTTTTTTCTTTTCCACTGATGGCTCTCACCACGTACCATTTCAATTGATCTGTCATCTTATTAAAATATTACGCTAATGATTTATAAAAATATTTCAACAGGTTACCAAACGATTGATCCATCAATAATATTACTAAAGCTATAATAACAGCAGCCACCAATACTAAAATTGCGCTATTCTGCAATTCGGTCCATGTTGGCCAGGTTACCTTTTCGGTAAGCTCCTCGTATGATTCTTTTATATATTCAATTACTTTAGCCATTTTTTTACTTCTCTGCACGGGAACAAGGATTCGAACCCTGATCAAAGGTTTTGGAGACCTCTATTCTACCGTTGAACTATTCCCGTTTATTATTAAGAAAACATAAGTCCACTTTTACATGGACTTATGTTCCCGAATTAACCTTTTTTTTGAAATATTATTTCAAAATTTCTGTTACCTGACCAGCACCTACGGTTCTGCCACCTTCGCGGATAGCGAAACGTAAACCTTTTTCCATCGCGATAGCATTGATCAATTTTACTGTGATCGTAACGTTATCACCTGGCATTACCATTTCCACACCTTCGGCCAGTGAAATCTCACCAGTTACGTCAGTTGTACGGAAATAGAATTGTGGACGGTATTTATTAAAGAATGGTGTGTGACGACCACCTTCTGCTTTTGATAATACGTAAACTTCGGCTTTAAAATCTGTGTGTGGTGTTACTGAACCTGGTTTGCAAATAACCATACCACGACGGATAGATTCTTTTTCAATACCACGTAATAATAAACCTACGTTATCACCTGCTTCGCCTCTGTCAAGTATCTTACGAAACATCTCAACACCAGTTACTGTTGATTTTAAGTTCTCAGCACCCATGCCAAGTATGTCAACTTGCTCACCAGAGTTGATAACGCCACGCTCAATACGGCCAGTTGCTACAGTACCACGACCAGTGATCGAGAATACATCTTCAACAGGCATTAAGAATGGAAGTTCAGTTAAACGAGGAGGGATTGGAATATGCGCATCAACAGCGTCCATTAATTCCATAATTTTATCTACCCATTTAGCATCACCGTTCAAACCACCTAAGGCAGAACCTTGAATTACAGGGATATCATCACCTGGATATTCGTAGAATGACAATAATTCACGGATCTCCATTTCAACTAACTCCAATAATTCCGGATCATCAACCATGTCAACTTTGTTCATAAACACAACTAACGAAGGCACACCTACTTGGCGGGCTAACAAGATGTGTTCACGAGTTTGAGGCATCGGACCGTCAGTAGCTGCAACTACGATAATAGCACCGTCCATTTGAGCAGCACCAGTAACCATGTTCTTCACATAATCCGCGTGACCTGGACAGTCAACGTGAGCATAGTGACGGGTAGCAGTTGAATACTCAACGTGCGCAGTGTTAATAGTGATACCACGCTCTTTTTCTTCAGGAGCCGAATCGATAGAATCGAAAGAACGAGCTTCTGAGAAACCTTTATCAGCCAATACTTTGGTAATAGCTGCGGTAAGGGTTGTTTTACCGTGGTCAACGTGACCGATTGTACCGATGTTTAAGTGCGGTTTACTGCGGTCAAACTTTTCTTTTGCCATGATTTATAAAATGTTTGTAGGTTAATTTTTATATTCTAATTGTTATAATACTATTTATTATAGAGCCAACAATGGGATTTGAACCCATGACCTCTTCCTTACCAAGGAAGTGCTCTACCACTGAGCTACGTCGGCTTATTTTGAGATTAGAATTTATGATCTGTATTAAAAATCAAATATTCTATTCCCTAAATATATAAGTCCGAAATCGAAAATTCGAAATCCGACATATCCTTGAGCGGAAGACGAGGTTCGAACTCGCGACCTATAGCTTGGAAGGCTATCGCTCTACCAACTGAGCTACTTCCGCTTATTTAATGAGTGAATGATTGTTTTATTGAAGATCTGAATTAAATAAATTCAATATCAATAAAACAATCATTGTAAATATTCAGGAATTTTCATCCGTCAGTCATCTACTCATTCAATCTTTAACAAGTGGGGGGAGAAGGATTCGAACCTTCGTAGCCGAAGCAACGGATTTACAGTCCGTCCCATTTGACCGCTCTGGTATCCCCCCATTAAGTTTATTTTACAGTTTAGGTGATGGAGATTTACGATTTCAAAAAAACAGTAAACAACAGACTTAATTCGTAAATCAAACTGAGCCTCCTATCGGGATCGAACCAATGACCTACTGATTACAAGTCAGTCGCTCTACCAGCTGAGCTAAGGAGGCAAAATAAATATTTAAAGAACATTCCCTCTGTTTGTTTAAAGCACCATGTAGCACCTCTCTCAAAGGGATTGCAAATCTACACAATTTAAAAGTCCAACAAAATTTTTTTACAAAAAAAAACGGCGGGTAATTATACCCGCCGAAAACGTTTAATAATCAATATATTGTATATTTATTCTTCTATTAAAGTTGTTAAAAGCGTCTTATCAACTCCTTCAAATGCTTTAGCTTTTTTCTGTTTATGCTTACCGATTTGCTTAATTAGCGATTCAACAGCCAAATCAGTAGCTTCTTCAAAAGTTTTGCATTGTTGCTTTGCAAATAACTGGTTACCAGGTAATATTAGCTTAATTTCCGTTATCTTGTTTGCCTCGTCTTCTACGTTTTCTAGCTTGAGGTAAACTTCGCCACTAATTATCTGGTCAAAAAAAACATCAAGTTTATCTGTTTTCTTTTGAATGAAGTCTAACAATTTTTTGTCTGCAGTGAAGTGAATAGATTGGACCCTGATTTTCATTTTTCCTCCTTTTTTATGCCTTTGGATGGGCTAATTTATAAATAGACTTTAATCGCTCTACTGAATTATGAGTATAAATTTGGGTTGCACTTAAATTTGCATGGCCCAAAAGATCTTTAATAGCGTTTAAATCAGCTCCGTGATTTAATAAGCTTGTTGCAAACGAATGCCTTAAAACATGTGGGCTTTTTTTATCCTGAGTTGATATATGTGATAAATATTTGTGCACTATAAGGTAGATCATTTTAGAGTAAGCACTAGTTCCTTTACTTGTAACGATGAAAGTTAACGAATTGTTATCAAAATATTGATTTTTTTTTAATTCCTGATAGGCAATTAAAAGATGCTTCAGTTCACTATTAATAGGTATGATGCGCTCTTTGTTTCTTTTACCCAATACTTTAATTGTAAGTGCATGTATATCAATATCATTTTCTTTTAGTCCGACTAGCTCGGCTAAACGGATGCCGGTTCCAAACAGCAATTCGATAATTAATTTATCTCGTAACCCTGTAAAACTATTTTCAAAAATATCATCGCTTGACAATAAGGAAATTATTTTTTCTTCGGCTATTATTACCGGTAGGCGCTTAGGTATTTTGGGCGCCTGTATTTTTGATGCGGGGTTATTGTTGATTATCCCGTCGCGTATTAAAAATTTAAAGAAGGTTCGGAGGGTTGCTATTTTACGATTTACAGTTTTAGCCGTTTGCTGATGGTTCATCAACTCAACTATCCATTCCCGGATATCATTATAGGTAATTGAAGTTAAATCTGACGTAAGTGCTTCAACCTTAGTTATTATTGTATCGCTATCTAGGGTTTTGTTTCCACAAGTTACCGTGTAGATAAAGAATTGATTAAGATCATTTTGATAAGCCGTTACGGTATGTGGGGAGAACCGTTTTTCGTACTGAAGATATTGTATGAAACGACTTAAAACCATAAAAACTATTTGCCATTCTGAAATATGAATGTACAAATAGTTTTTATAAGAAGTTTAAAAAATTTAACCTTTATTAAAGTTAAATAGTATCTAAATTCATGTTTTGTTTATAGACAGCATGCTTAACTATATTTCTACGGGTAACAGATTTTTTCTCGTACGCCTGACGGCTACGTAGTTCTCTTAGTACTCCGGTCTTTTCGAATTTCTTTTTAAAACGCTTTAGCGCCTTATCTAATGATTCTCCGTCTTTAATGTTGATTATGATCATAAGTTCCTACAATACCTCCTTTCAGGGACGCCAAAGTTACAACAATGTTTTGAAAATCAAGCAGGTTGATCGAAATTAATTATAAGCTATTCGTATTCAGCTAAAACTATTATTTGATCCGAAATAGGCTTTATACGAGCCGCGCCTTTCAGAAAGTTTAAACCTATAACAAATGTAAAACCGGCAACCACCCCACCCATTTCGGCTATCAACTCGCTGGTTGCTGTTACAGTACCTCCAGTGGCTAACAAATCATCATGTATTAAAACATAACTACCTGGTTTAAATGCATCGGCATGTATCTCAATAGTAGCTGTACCGTATTCCAACTCGTACACCTTTTGTTTAATTGCATGGGGTAACTTGCCCGCCTTACGCACGGGCACAAATGGCACACCTAAACGCATGGCCAACATTAGCCCGAACAAAAACCCCCTGCTTTCAACTCCGGCAACAACATCCACACGAAGGCCTTTTAACCTTTCGGCGAAAGCGTCTATAATGGTTTGACAAAGAACTGGGTTTTGGAGAATGGTGGTGATATCTTTAAATATTATACCCGGCTTTGGAAAATCAGGTATATCGCGAACTGCTGCTTTTATCTGTTCATCTATCATTTGAAACTTAAATAGGGTTCAATTTTACGCAAAATTTCATCATCAAGTATGGCAATATTATGCAAATCGTTTAACGATTGGTAATTGCCATGTTGTTTACGGTATTGAATAATGGCATTCATTTGCTTAAAATCTAAATAAGGAAAACGCCGTAAATCATCAATCAACACGCTGTTAATATGGAGCTTAACAATTTTAGTTTTGTTTATGCAGATCTGCTTTTGTATTTCTGCATATTTGACCGAATCAAGGCCATAAATTTCTTTGAGTTGCTGTTTTTTATAAAAGCCGCCCAGTTGTTTGCGGTATTTAATTATACGTACCGCAAATGAAGCGCCTATGCCTCTTATTGTCGTCAGCGTTGCAGAATCGGCACCGTTAATTTCAATCATAGTTTCAGACTTCTCACCCGAAACTTCGCCTCCGGGCAAATCAATATAGGGCTCTAACCGTTTGTAATCATTTGCCGTAATACTATATATCTTTTGTACATCTTTCTTTTTATAAAAGTGACCGCCTTTTGATTCATAGTTCTTAATCACGCTGATCTGAGGTTCGCTTAAGCCAAGTTTTTTCCATTGTTCGGGGGGTAAATTATTGGGATTGAATACAAAACGTTGCGAGGCACGGTGCTGGTTATTAATAATTATATTGCTGCTTTCCTGATTATCTGATTGCTTATCTTTGGCTAATTCTAATTGTTTTACATATTTGTTAAACTCTTTCAGATTCATTACCTCATCTTTATGAAAATATTGAAACCCATAAGGTGTTATCAACACTAAAAAAATAATGATCATTAGCACAACCATCCCATTCCACTCTTTTTTAGTAATATCAAAATGATTTTTAAAGGCTGATTTCATTTTCACTTCAGCTAGTTAAATTATGAATATTTTTGAAAAATATCTATTTATTAAATAAAACATCTGCTACCTGTAAAAAATGAAGATTATAACGCGAGAAGAGTTTGCTAAAGCCACCAAATTAGATAAATTAAGGATGCCTGGTTTAGCTGCTTTACTGATGGAGATCATGAAGATTAACCAGGTAAATAAACTTTTTGAGCAGGCACAACCAAAACAAGGCCCCGAATTTGTTGACGCCATATTAGAAGGTTGCGGTATTGATATTGAGTTTGATGAACGCGAATTAAAAAACATCCCCACAACTGGCGGCTTTATTGCAATTGCCAACCACCCATACGGCGGTATTGAAGGAATGGTTTTGCTTAAAATATTATGTATGGTTAGGCCCGATGCCAAATTGATGGCCAATTTTCTGCTAAAAAAAATCCCTAATCTGAGTGATTACTTTATTGCCGTAAACCCCTTCGAAAATATTGAACACTCATCAAGCATTAGCGGCATTAAAAACACCCTGGAGCTGTTAAATACGGGCACACCAATAGGCATTTTCCCAGCTGGCGAGGTATCAACTTATCAAACTGAAAGCCACCAGGTAACAGATCGTTTATGGCACCCTGTTGTTGGTAAAATAATTGCACGGGCAAATGTACCTGTTGTGCCTATTTATTTCCATGGCAATAACGGCTTGCTATTTAATTTACTAAGCCTGATACACCCTACTTTGCGTACCGCGAAACTACCCTCGGAGCTATTTAATAAACATGGACACACTATTAAACTGAGAATTGGTAAACCTATTGAAGTAAGCGAGGTGCAAGATTATAAGAACAGCACTAAACTGCTAAACTTTTTGCGTGCTAAAACTTATGCCTTGGGCACAGGATTAGAAGAGGATAGAAAAATATTTAAACCCCGTAACTTATTTAAGATAAAAAAACGGCCAGAAACTATTGCCGATGAACTAGATGCTTCCATTATTGAAGCCGAGGTATCGGAACTACGTGATAATTACCTGATTTGGACAGAGAAGAACTATGAAGTTTTTATCGCGCCAACTTCGTCCATCCCGAGCATCATTCGTGAAATTGGGCGACTAAGAGAAATTACTTTTAGGCAAATTGGAGAAGGCAGTAATAAAAGTATTGATTTGGATGAGTATGACATTTATTACAACCAGTTATTTATTTGGGATACCGAAGCTAAGTTAATTGTTGGGGCATACCGCATTGGCATGGGCGATGAGATTTTTTACAGCATGGGTAAAAAAGGGTTTTATACTGCCGAATTGTTTAAAATTAAAAGTCAGTTTACACCAGTATTAAAAAAAAGCCTTGAACTTGGCCGATCATTTGTACGGCAGGAATATCAACAAAAGCCCTTACCCCTATTTTTATTGTGGAAAGGTATTTTAAAATACTTGATGGATAATCCACGATACCGTTACCTGATAGGGCCGGTAAGTATAAGTAATAGTTTTTCTAATTTTTCCAAATCACTTATCGTTGATTATATAAACCGGAATCATTTTGACCATGATATGGCTCAATACGTTAAACCACGTAAAAAATTCAAGGTTGATTTTTCGAGTATTGATACCGACTCATTATTGCAGGGAGAAGATAGCTTTAAGATGCTTGACCACCTGATTTCGGAAATTGAAACCCGTAATATGAAGGTACCTGTACTGTTAAGACAATATATAGCTTTAAATGCCAAGATTATTTGTTTCAATATTGACCCTAAATTTGCTGATTGCCTGGATGGTTTCCTGGTGTTAGACTTACAAAAAGTTCCTCACGAAATGCTTGAAAAGCTGGGAAAGAATTTTTAGAGGCAACTGCCCTAATACTTAATTTTGAGCCTTAACAAAATAAAATGCATCAGCCATATTGGGCCGATCAGCAAAAATCTGATATCATCTAAAAATGAAGGCTTTTTGCCTTCTATTTTATGCCCGATAAACTGCCCTACCCACGACAGTATAAAAATGACCAGGCATGATTGCCATATCATAGGGCCGCCCGATTTTTGCCATTCTTCCAACTGAATAACGCCGAAACTTAAAGCAAAAATGACCAATAACATAAAGTACGACAATATTGGAGAGAGCCTATAATAGTAATAAACAGCGAAGGCAATTAAAAACGAGGCCCAATTAATGTAACCATTATACCCCCCTAAAAAACCCAGGTGCGGAAATGGGATTGACCAAACCAAACCCAGTAAACTAAATACAATCAGCGGAACACATATCCAATGTATGATTTCATTTTTGTGATTTTGATGGCTTTCAGCGTATTTATCGAAATAAATATCTACTTGCTTTTTTGCTACTTTAGGCTCCATTGTTGGTTCTTAATGTATAAAGTTAACAATAGTATCATATTAAAAAAAGCGATGAGTAAACCCATCGCTTTTAAAATTAAGTTTTGACCGGACTGCTTATTTTGCAAAAGCAACCGATCTGGTTTCGCGGATAACGGTAACCTTGATCTGACCAGGGTAAGTCATTTCGGTTTGGATACGGTTGGAAATATCAGCAGCCAATACTTCTGACTGCGCATCGGTGATCTTTTCACTTTCCACAACTACACGCAATTCGCGGCCAGCTTGTATGGCAAACGTTTTTTCGACACCTGGATATGACATTGCCAATTCTTCCAGCTCTTTTAAACGTTTGATATAACTTTCAACCACCTCACGGCGGGCACCAGGGCGCGCGCCAGATATAGAATCGCATGCCTGGATGATAGGTGATATCATAGAAGTCATTTCTATTTCATCATGGTGGGCACCTATTGCATTACAAACCTCAGGATGTTCTTTATATTTTTCCGCCAGTTGCATACCCAATATAGCATGTGGTAGTTCCGGATTATCATCAGGCACTTTACCTATATCATGTAGTAAACCGGCACGTTTAGCCATTTTAACATTCAAACCTAGTTCTGCCGCCATGGTAGCGCAAAAGTTAGCAACCTCGCGTGAGTGTTGTAACAGGTTTTGCCCGTATGACGAACGATAACGCATACGGCCAACCATACGTATTAACTCGGGGTGCAGGCCGTGTATACCAAGGTCAATTACTGTACGCTCACCAATTTCAACAATTTCTTCTTCTATTTGCTTTTTGGTTTTAGCAACTACTTCTTCAATACGAGCCGGGTGTATACGCCCGTCGGTAACTAAACGGTGCATGGCCAAACGTGCAATTTCGCGCCTAACGGGGTCAAAGCCTGATAATATGATAGCTTCTGGTGTATCATCAACAATGATTTCGATACCTGTGGCTGCTTCCAGCGCACGGATGTTACGCCCCTCGCGGCCAATAATACGCCCTTTTACTTCGTCGTTATCAATATTGAAAATTGAAACGGTGTTTTCAATAGCGCTTTCTGTAGCCGTACGCTGTATGGTTTGGATAACAATCTTTTTAGCTTCTTTAGTGGCAGTAAGCTTAGCTTCGTCTATCACATCCTTAATTTGGATCATAGCTTTACTACGCGCTTCTTCGCGTAAGTTATCTACCAATTGGTTTTTAGCCTCTTCGGCTGATAAGCCTGCTATACTCTCCAATTGTTGTACATGCTGCTGCTTTATGGCTTCAACTTCTTCTTGCTTTTTAGCGGCTATTTCGGCTTGTTTTTCAAAATTTAAACGCGATTTCTCTAGTTCTTGCTCCTTACGGTTAGCGTTTTCTATCTTTTGATTTAAAGATTGCTCCTTTTGCTTAAGGCTGTTCTCGCGCTGGTTAATGTTATTGTTCTTGTTGGTTACTTCCTGCTCGTGTTCGGCTTTTAATTGCAGATATTTTTCTTTAGCTTCCAGTAATTTGTTTTTCTTTAGAATCTCTGCATTGTTTTCTGCTTCTTTTAAGATTTTTTTAACCTTGTTTTGCGCGCCTATTTCCTGATCCTTAAAAAGCTTTCTAAGTAAATAACGGCCGATGGGTACGCCTATCCCTACACCCAATAAGAGCCCGATGATTGTATATAATAATATGTCCATATAATTGATTAAATAAAAAAACCGCAACTAAATTTTAAGCATCATGTATTATTAAACTTCGTTAAAAAAGATAGGAAGCCGGGCCATCGTTAAATACACGAAGTAACGTACACCTCTCACCTCCGCTAATATTGAAGTGTTAAGTTTTAAAT
>JANXTT010000033.1 GCA_025352225.1 Mucilaginibacter sp.
GAGTTTCAAAAGAGTCATATTTAGAGCCATATGTTAATGAATTTCTTGATCAACTATCTGATCGGTTCCTTATCAATGACGATGTCGAAACTCAATTATTAAAGTCAAACACTATAACAATCGGGGGCGCAGGAGTATCAATGCCTTCTGTTGCCATTCAAAAAAAGGAAGCTCCAGAAGAAGACATATTACAAGGTAAATTTACGGTACAGAAAAAAGAACCGGCAGACGAGGAAGAATTCTTACAGAGGAAACCTTTTCAACTAAAAAATTCACCTACGCAATTTTTTGCGGAAGAGGAAGTACCATTGCAAAGAAAATTTGTTATACAAAGGCAAACACCGCCTGAAGAAGAGCAGCCATTACAAAAGAAACCTTTTCAATTATTTACATCAGAAAAAGAACCGGTACAAAAAAAAGTTAATAACACCGGGCTGCCAGATAATTTAAAATCGGGCATTGAAAACCTATCGGGATATGCGATGAATGATGTAAAGGTACATTACAACTCCAGTAAGCCTGCGCAGTTACAAGCCTACGCATATGCTCAGGGTACAGACATACATATAGGCCCGGGTCAGGAAAAACATTTACCACACGAAGCCTGGCATGTTGTCCAGCAGAAACAAGGCCGTGTACAGCCAACAATGCAAATGAAAGGCAGGGTTGCTATTAATGATGATCCAGGGTTAGAGCATGAGGCGGATATGATGGGTGGGAAAGCACTGCAAATAAAACAGGAACAGAATATTAGTTTTAATCAACCGTTTAAAGAGTCTTTAAATAAAACTATTCAACCTAAATGGCTAACTACTGAAAAGGGAAATATACTCAAATGGGATGCCCCTATGGGGAAATTACAATGGTATTATAATTCAGAAACAGACAAACAATACTATATAGATGAAAATGGAAAAAGTGAAGAACACAAATATATTGATTGGTTAAAAAGTGGAATGCAAGGACTTAAAGATAAGGACCTAGAAGCTGACAAAAAAAAATCTACTCCCGGCATTAACGCCCGCGAAGAAACTAATGACGAATACCTCCTCAAATTAGAAAATGAAGGCAAGGCATTGTTTCAAAATATAAATCCAGGAGGGATAAAAATTAGTAAGGATAATATATGGCTTGAACAATATGCGAAAACCACTAAGATTGATGGTGAAAATGAGGAATATGTAAGTATTTCTACCGGCTGGAATTCCATCTATTTAGATCGGATGTTAAACCATAATGCAATAGGCAGATATCAAAATAATTTTAATTTAATAACCGGTGAGATTACTGCTGTAGATAATCATAGGGATCCGATGGAGCCATTAAATAATAATGAGGTAATTTACCAACAATTAAAAATGGCATGTGAAAAATTGGGGCAAAAGTTAACAATATCATCGTTGCTCAGAAAAAATGTAATTAATTCAACTCTTGAACCCCTTTTGAGAGAAAATAAAGGAAAAAAAACATGTACACCCCACGATAGTTTATTTTATATTTTGCTAGCTACACCTAACATTAAAGTGGCTGTACATATGATTAATGATCGGGGAGCATTGTTAAATATCTCAACAATTTCAAAAATGGAAGTAGAAGGTAAAAATGTTACTATATTTTTCAAATAACACTTTTTAATTATGTAGCAAAAAAGTAATTTAATAGCATCCCGTTCAATTATTAACTTATTTATTTATACATCCAAACTGTAAAATCCCCATCAAAATACCCCTCGTGCAATACCACATTGCTGGTTAGCGTGCTACAATGATTTATTATTGACAGCGGGTTATAGGCCATCAGAATGCCGCCAGGTGCCTCTACCCTACTTAATAAATTAAACCCAAAGGCGATACGGCAGGTGATAAATAGTTTTGTAATTACCCTGAATATAAAATCAGGTTCGCTGTTATAATAACTCAAGCTGCCACATGCCAATACATAATCCATATGGGGCAATTCGGCTGTATAGCAATCACCCAGAAAAAAGGCAGTTTCGGGTAGGTGACCATAACGTTCAATAGCAATATCCAAAAACTCCTCCATCTGGTCTATACCCATGTATCGCAATTGCGGGTATTGACTACCAAGATAAGCACGCAAATCGCCATGGCCGCAACCCACATCTAAAACGGAGCAATTGTTCATATCCCCAATGCCTTGCAACATGGCAAATCGCGCCTGCTGACTGTGAAAATTTTTCCAGCCTAAAGCCTGCGCAGTTCCTTCGCCAAAATCATGAATCCGGGCCTCATGGAAACGATGTATCAATACGTTATCAATCACATTCATAATTGCAATTTAAATTGTTCTACCATCTTTACGATACTCTTTGCGTATACCCGTCATCACATCATCATACATGATCACATTATTATCAGCCCGTTTTACTGCCATTAACGAGCTGTAACGAACAATATTAATTATGGATCCGCCTGCCATTTCGTACTTGGTGGCTATTTCATCAAATTTTTGCTTTAATTTAGGTTCGCAAATGGTTTTAGCAGAGAATGCTTGTTGCCATAATAATTTGCGTTGTACAGGCCCGGGCATAGCAAAGTGTATCATTGATTGAAAACGGCGACTAAAGGCATCGTCTAAATTTGCTTTAATATTGGTTGCCAGTATTACAACACCGGGAAAATCTTCTACCCGCTGCAATAAATACGATACTTCCTGATTTGCATGTCTATCATTTGAACTACTAGTTTGTGTCCGCTTCCCAAAAAGGGCATCCGCCTCATCAAAAAACAAGATCCAATTTTTATTTTCGGCCTGATCAAAAATATTGGCCAGATTTTTCTCGGTTTCACCAATAAATTTTGACACCACCATTGATAGATCAATCCGGTAAACATCCAGCCCGGTAGCCTTTCCTAAAAGACTTGCAGTCAATGTCTTACCTGTTCCTGGCGGCCCGTAAAAAAGGGTTCGAAAACCGGGCTTTATTTTTTTTTGCATGTCCCAGTCATTAAGCAAGGTTTGGCCATAGGTAATCCAATCTTGTATTTCCTGTATTTCGGCGAATGCATTGTCATCTAAAACCAGGTCATCCCAAACCAACTCAGTAGTAATACGTTTAGCAGGAAAATTAATACTAAAATCGGGTTTGTTATTTTTACCGGTAGTAAATAAGTTAAGATATTCAGCCGAAATGCGGAGTACCCCACTCAGCAATGGCTCGCCGGGATGGGCATTCTCTAGCTCTAAAATATTAAATTTGCTAAAAAAATGATCATCGTTAAAGATGTTAAACAACTGAAAACGCTGAAAAAGATTATTTGAGTCTAATACAAAAGCGATAGTTTCTCCGGTTGGTATAAAACCATTATGGTTATGTCCTTTTATACCGCCAAATTCAGTAAATCCACGATCGTAGTGGGCATTTTTTTTAAAAAAAACATCCAGCAAATGTGGTTGCACATGCGGAGCTAATGCCATTAATAATATTAAATGTTCTGTAAAATTCATTTGATAATGATCCACTATCCGGCTAAAAATAGATGCATTAAGGTTATCTAAAGGCTGCGGCACATCCATAATGTTTTTATACTCGCATGGTTGTTGCCAGTACAATAACATACGGGTATCAATTACCTGAGCCAGCCATTGCATTTGGGCGGTAAGTGTTACGGCATTTTCATTAATTATGTCCATTCTACATACAAATAATTATCCATCCAAGGTGTTTTAATCATCCCAATAGTCCACGGCAGCGTTTGTAGCAATATATCATACCCACGTTGTTCAACTTTCAGATGCCATGCATCGTCGGTAAAAGTTATTGCACCATTACGTTGTAAAAATGAAGTCTGAAAGCCGGGTATACTGGTGTTTTTAAGCTTATCCCAACTATTAAGCACCGCTTTAAACAATTCGGCCGACACATTTTTTTCATTATCTGTTAGTACAATTTCAATCGGCACGGCTTCTTCTAAAGGCACGTTACAAAGTATTTTATTTAAAATAAGCTCATGCTCGGCACTTTGTTGGCTAACGTTAACTAAATATTGCAATAAATGTACCGCCCTAAGTTGCACATCCACATTGATAAACTTACCTCCCTCCATAATACCCAATTTAACAAAATATGTAGCTAAAAATGGGTTCAAAAGCACTAACCCTGCGTTTTTAATATAAATAGTATCTTTATTATTTACAATCAGATTGGTATTGTTTTCCCTTTCCATTGCATCTGCCAACTGTTGATTATTTATAAGTTCCTCTTTAATGTGCTTAGCATCCATACTTTTTTGCTTACCATGTAACACCCCCGTTATGCGCTGCAATACTTGATCATTTGTTTTGGTTAATAATTTTTCAATAGCCCGCTTATCTTTATCATTTTGTTGATAAAGATGTAGCTCTTGTAATATAAGGGGTAAATTTATAGCCTCATTTGTTAATGAATTTATTTCCGCATGGGATAATGCATCTGACAGGTTTACAAATAATGAATAATTTGAAGATGATATAAATCTAAAAAATGCTTTCAAATAGACTAAGGAAGTTTTTGCATTGATATGCCCCCCTAATATGAGTAAATTAAATTCCCTGAACAAGTTATCAAACCGATCGCGTGTTAGGGTATCGTTAATACGTTGTTTGAATAATTGATTTAGCTGTTTTAACCACGTCAGATTTGCTGATCCACCAATAACACTTGTGCTGTGATCTAATAAGCTAAATACCCAATCATTGGTATAATTTAGGGCAATATAACCAGCTATTGCTTGGTGCTTTAACAGGGCCATTATAAACTGTATGTGCTTTTGCGGATGTTCAAGATAAGGTGCTATTAACTCTATTAGCTTTTTATCACTACTAATATCTAACTCCGGCATCTTTTTTATATACAAAAGTGCATCTTGTTCAAAATAAGGCTTTAATAGATGCCCAACATTGTTTTCTGCTGTGTTTTTAGTAATGGAGAAAATATTATGTAATCGCATTCTTGCCGAAGTGGCATGTTCGTCTTTTTGTAATAAATCATTTAAAGCCGATTGCGTTTCGTAAGTAAGCCTAATTAGCAATTGCTTTAATACATATTCGGTATTGATGTTATGTAAATAGTCGGGTAATTTATCATTTAATAAGAAATACGATAATATTCGCAAGGCTTCTTTAACCTCGTCTGCCTTTTGTATTGGCTCGCTTTGTTGCAAAAGGTTGCTTATCGTGTTTTCTAAACTTTCATTTATCTTTGCATACAACTCTTTTGAATGAACCAGGGAATATAGATGGTACATACCTGCATTTTTCAGCTTATCTTTAAGTGCAGCTTTATTTGCTTTATTTAAAAAGACAAGTAATTGCTTTAGTACCACGTTAACATACGCGGGATTTCCGCCTTTAAATTGTTCGGGAAGTTTATTACTCCTTAAATAATATTCGAGTATTGTAAAAGCTCGATCAATAAGTTGCTGTCCATCAGACATAGCTATTTCTGCAAGATATTTATTAATTAACAAGTTAACATCAGTTATATCATAACCATCAAATACAACTAATTCATTATCTATAACAGGGGCTTCAAAAAGTATATTGTTTAAGGTTTTGGAATATTTTTTGTTATATACAAGGCCTAATTTCTTTTTTAACTCATTTAAAATTATGTGAATTTCAATATGATAATGCTCGTTTAAATAAAAAACCGCACGCCGAAAAAAGGCATCAGCATCAAATGTTTTATAACCTCCTTCAATAAATACATTCCAAAACACGAGTGTAATGAATTTTTCGGCATCGGTTTGGTTGTTATTGTTTACTGCTGTAAATGCGGATAATAAATATTCGCAAAGTTTAAACGCTTCTATACGGTGCGAACAACGTTTTAATACATCAAAAATTAGCCGCACAGGCAATTGATAAATAATCCGTTGCTGCATATTGGCGTCTGTGCCGGCAAACTTAAATAACAATACTGCATCATGTGGTGCTTGAGCCAGCAAGGTTTCAAACATGGCGCCTGGAGCCCAATCGAAATATTCTTTCCCCCACCAGGGGATACTACCATAAGCTAACCAATGTAACAAAACATCCTTAAGCATTACTACCCGTTGTGCTTCTTTTAAGTTGTTTTCTTGCCGCGTATTAACTACACGTTTTAAAACAATTGATTCGGACGATTGCGTTGAAGTTTGTTGGTCAAGATCGTTCAACAAATGGGCTAATAACTTAAAAAGGGGAACGTGCGCAATACTGTTTTGATATAGTTGGCTTATGCTTTGTATAAAAAAAGTCAACATATCAGCATATTGAACATTATAGTTGTTAGCTAGCATTCTGATATTGCTTTCCAAAAATACACGTTGGTTAAACACCGAACCTCTCTCTACAATTAAAAAGTCAATAACAAATTTCCAGACGGACTTTTTAAAATCTTTACTTTCAGTTTTAACGATAGCGTTTTTTTGATGCAGTTCTTGCGCTTCCTTAACATAATTTATAATGAACTGCGCATTTGCAGGCTCTAACAACTCTACAATAACGATAATAATATCCTCATTAAAAACCATTGTAAGTCGCTTTCTTACTTCTTCGGTTTGCCCGATAGATAGAATAAGCTTACTTAAGGTTTGAGGAACAGATTTAATTAAAGTTAGAAACAAACTAACTATATCACCAATGGCATAAGGTTCAGCCCACCAAGGTAAACTGCCAAATACCAGGTAATGTTTTATTAAATCAATATCCTTCTGAAATTTTCCCCCTACATCTTCATTAAAAATACGGTAACCTTTTGCATCCTGAATAATAGAAGCACTATCCGATTCTTCAAAATATAATGCTTCAATAATCCCAGGAAGGTGACTGTTTTTTTTGTCAAGCAATTGATCATTTCCCAAAACTGTGATTAGTAAGGTTAACAAATCAATATAGTTTTGGTTATAATGGCTGGCCATTTGAGCCAAAGCTGATTTCACAAATGCTTTTTTATTAAAAAGTGATCCACGGTCAACTAAAATATAGGTTAGAATAAATAGCCATAATGCTTTATTAAATTCTTTATCAGGAACATTTTCAATCAGCCTCTCTTGCTGATGAGTTTTCATAGTTATGCTATGGTAATCAAAAATAAATATAGCCTCCGCTGGCTCCAGGATAGTAATTATACGGCGTATTATTGATTCAGAAAACTGTTGAACAAGCCGTTGCCGTACATACCCTTGCTGCCCAACTTTAATAATGAGCTCCTTTAGGCCTGCAACATCCTTATCTAAAAGATATTCCATTACCTCATCATAGCCAACCATCAATTGGTCAGTTGCCCACCAGGGCATAGCACCTGATAATAAAAAATATTCCAGTAAATCTAAATAGCGCACTCCAGTATTTTTAGAATTCTGCTCATCGTTTTCTATTTCAGCCTGGTTATTTTGCCTTATAGAAAGCCTGTATTTTATTTCCTTTTCAAGTTCATACAGCACTTTGGTTGTTAAATCGTATTCTAGTTGGTCATAGGCAATACTTCCTATATCAATATCAACATTATTTAGTGTGAGTATAATGTCATCAGTTGTTAAGCGGTTAAATAGCTGATCCATACCTGCGATAAGCTGTGTATTAAAAATATCGCTTATTTTGTTCTGCAATTCATATGATTTTCCCGCATTTGAAAACTCCACATCAAATATCTGATATTGAATAATATGCTGCATTTTATAGGATTTTAATGTGGTTGCTTATTAACATTTTCTTTTAAAAAAGCAATTAACGGCTGGGCTCCTTTGTTATCTATTGGAAGGTTTTGTTTCCAGGCTGAATACAGCGGTTCAAACTGCTGCATTTGTTTAATACTTAACCACTTGATATGAATTTTAATATTAGCTGGAGAATGGTACTTAAATAAACCCTCTACACATGCTCTAAAGCTTTTATCCTGAAACCTTGCCGGCCATTCGGGAAATATCACACTTATATTAAAACTAAAAAAATCTTCGTTAATGGTTTTATCATCCTCGCCTTTAACTAACATTCGCAACCGGGGGTATGGTTGCTGTCCGTACATACTGATATTGTTAATTAAACTAGCATAATCATCTCCTGAAGTGTAATTTAAGTTGCCAAGAATTGGAGGCTTATTTATCAAATCTTCGGTTTTTAAATCTAATAATTGGGTTATGGTTTCTTCCCTTTTACTGAATGTAGACCATTGCTGATTTTCCGCAAGTACCTGATGTTCACTTTTGTATAATTGAAATCCATAAGCATCACTATTCACATCCGGCCTTAATAAAAGGTGCTCAACAAGGTAAAAACCTTCGGATTTGGTACTTAAACAGGTTAGATATTTTATAAGTTTCTGTAGTGTGGCAATAGTTGGGTCTAAACCACTTGTAAAACGACTAATAATGTTCCATCGGTCATCAGTAGGAGCTTTAAATAATAACATATAATCTGTTTGCTGAAACGGATCGGGGCCAATGCAATAATTGTTGATATTAATGGCATATTTTAGTACTGATATATCCTGATTCATAAAAACAAACGCGTCTTTATGATTACTCTCTGCCCCGGCAAGCATCCCGGTTTCAATTAGTTCGATTATATCGTTTTTAGTTAATATAACCTTTTTCATTTCTGGTTTCCAGTCGGTTTCGTTACCTATATCATCCGAATGCAAATTAACATCGCCTTTTATATCATCTGTATAACTTTCATCAAACTTTACTTTTTCAGAATTAAAAACTGATGTCAAAGGTTCTTTATGATCATTAACTATATAAAGCAGTTTGCACATTTTCGTTTTGAAATCATAATTTCCATCATTGCTATCCAGATAGTTACTGCCTCTGGTACGATTATAGTTCAGCTTATCAAAATCTTTTAAAATTTCTGTTTTCCATATAATTTCTGGGGTGATCCTTGTTGTTTTTGTGCCGATATTATACAATAAATTATAAAGTGTAACTGGATATGTTATTCCAAATTCGTTAAACCTGGCCAATAGATGGTCGAGCATGCGGTTTTTACGATCATCAAAAATCGTATCTGATTCTGATATTTTATTTAGCCCGGATATATATGCATTAGTTTGATCATTGATAAATCCGTCCCAGTTACCATTTTTATATTCTCTGATAATATCATCAGCATCAGGTACATTATACAATGCATTGGCAAAATAACTTCTGGCTTGCGTGCTTATATTATTGGAGAACAATTCTCTTAAATTAC
>JANXTT010000036.1 GCA_025352225.1 Mucilaginibacter sp.
CTCCGGCCGTGGTACAGTATTCTTTATTTTGATTAAAGTATCGGCCTAAGTTGTTTCCAAACATTATCAGCCACAATTTTGGCACCTGCAGGGTTAGGGTGTATACCATCTCCCTGGTTCAAATCTCTTATACCAGCTACATTTTGAAGCAGAAACGGCACAAAAGCCATATGATTTTTTTTTGCCAATAGCGGGTACAACGCTTTAAATGATGAAGCATATGCTGCACCCATATTAGGAGGAACCATCATGCCGGCAAGGACTAATTTTGCATCAGGGTATTTAGCTTTTACTTTATCAACAATGGCCTGCAAATTTTGCGTAGTTTGTGCAACAGGTAAGCCACGTAAGCCATCGTTAGCGCCAAGTTCCAAAATAAAAACATCTATTTTTTGACGTAACAACCAATTTATACGGCTATTGCCGCCTGCAGAGGTTTCGCCGCTTAAACCGCCATTTACTACCTTGTATGGTAGCTTTAACGAATCTATTTTATTTTGTACCTGCGCCGGGAAAGCTTCTGATGAGGGATCATCTAATCCATACCCAGCGGTAAGGCTATCGCCAAAAAAAAGTATAACCTTTTTTGAAGTATTTATAGCAATTGCTTTTTTGCGTGTAGTATCGCTATCATTTGCCGTAGTATTACTATTGTTACAAGCGCAAACTAATGATGCTGTGAATATTAAAACCAAAAAGTGTAACTTATGCATAAATTGTTCTTCTAAAGTAAATAGCGATAATAGTTTAAACATCCCGGTGACATTTAAGTTTACCTATTAAGCTATTTTAGGCGCATTAATTATTGATAACCCGGTTCGGCAAGATAAAACAAACCCAACCCATATTCTAAAATCATTTGTGGAAAACATCCTGAATATTAAAGACCTGAGTAAAACTTACCAAAGCGGTGGCCAGCCCCTTACGGTACTCCATAATATAAATTTCGCTATTGAAGCAGGGTCAACAGCGGCTATTGTTGGCCCATCCGGAAGTGGTAAAACCACATTGCTTGGTTTATGTGCAGGGCTGGACAGGGCGAGCTCTGGTACAGTGGAGCTAAATAATGTGAGCCTTAATGAGCTATCCGAAGATCAGCGCGCTCAGGTTCGCAATCAGTACGTTGGTTTTATTTTTCAAAACTTTCAGTTGTTACCAACCCTTACCGCGTTAGAAAACGTAATGGTACCACTGGAGCTTCGTGGAGAAAAAAACATAAAAGCACGATCATTAGAATTACTGGATAAAGTAGGCTTAGCATCCCGCAGTCATCATTATCCAGCACAGTTATCTGGCGGGGAACAGCAAAGGGTATCGCTGGCCAGGGCTTTTTCAAATAGCCCGAAAATATTATTTGCCGACGAGCCTACGGGAAACCTTGATGCCGAAACCAGCGAAAAAGTTGTTAAACTGCTTTTTGACCTGAACCGCGAAGCCGGTACTACGCTGATATTGGTTACCCACGATTTGGAACTCGCGTTTAAAACACAACGCATTATCCGCATTAAGGGCGGCCAAATTGTTGCTGATGAGCGGCTGGGAGAGCCAATAGTAAAGTAAACTATAGTTTGTGGAATGTTTAATACCTGACGAACAAATAATAAAGATTCTAATATTCAAATGAACCAACTATCTAAACAACCCATAAATTTTCGCTGGCTTTTTACAATGGCTTGGCGCGATAGCAGGCGCAACAGGTCACGGCTTTTCTTATTTGTATCGTCAATCATATTAGGGATAGCGGCTTTAGTAGCAATTTATTCATTTGGAGATAACCTGCGCCAAAATATTGACGATCAGGCAGCAACTTTGATTGGCGCCGACCTGGTGCTATCTTCCAATAAACCAGTAACGCCAATTATACAGAAGTTAATTGATTCCTTAGGCGATGAAAAGTCGGAGGAACGCAGTTTTGTTTCCATGGTGTTGTTTACTAAAAACCAGGGCACAAGGCTTGTACAGGTAAAGGCATTGCATGGCGGTTTTCCCTATTATGGCGAACTGGAAACTACACCGGCAGCGGCCGGAAAATCATTCCGTAATGCCCGGGAAGCATTAGTTGATAAAACCTTATTGCTTCAGTTTAATACTAATGTTGGCGATTCTATTAAAGTAGGTGAGGTTACATTTAAAATTGCCGGAGTTTTAAATAAAGCACCCGGGCAAACAGGCGTATCATCAAGCGTTGCGCCAATTGTATATATACCACTTAAATATATAGCCCAAACCGGTTTAATGCAAAAGGGTAGCCGTATTAATTACAGTTACTATTTTAAATATAATAACCCGGTGGACATGGTTAAACTGACTAAAAATATAGAAACTCGTCTGGAAAAAGAAGGGGTAAATCATGAAACCATTGAATCACAAAAGGAGCAAACAGGTAAATCATTTGCCGATCTCACCCGGTTTTTAGCACTTGTGGGCTTTATTGCCCTATTATTAGGATGCATTGGGGTGGCCAGCGCAATCCATATTTACGTGCGCGAAAAAATTAATACCATCGCTGTGTTAAGGTGTTTAGGAGTTAAGGCTTCGGAGGCTTTTTTAATATACCTTATACAAATAGTAGGCGTAGGCTTTATTGGTTCAATAGCAGGCTCATTACTAGGCACGTTTATACAGCAATTACTGCCAGTTGTTTTAAAAGATTTTTTGCCGTTTGAAATCGCGGTAACTGTTTCGTGGGTAGCAATAGGGCAGGGTATTGTATTAGGGGTTATTATCTCTATTCTTTTTGCGTTGCTGCCGCTGGTATCAGTGCGTAATATCTCACCATTAAATACATTGCGCTTATCCTTCGAAGAAACCAGCCTAATCCGCGATCCATTAAAATGGTTAGTATATGTACTTATCTATTTATTTATAACTGGGTTTACCTATTTGCAACTCAAAAGCTGGCCGCAAACCATTGTGTTTACGGCTTGTTTATCGGTAGCATTTTTAATACTGGCTGGCACCGCACATTTATTAATGTGGCTTGTACGTCGTTTCTTTCCGTTTTCGTTAAGCTATTTATGGCGGCAAGGTTTTTCAAATCTTTACAGGCCCAATAATCAATCGGTAATACTCATCATATCAATAGGTTTAGGTACAGCGCTTATCTGTATACTTTTTTTTATACAAGGCATATTGTTGCAGCGGGTATCACTATCGTCAAGCGGCAATCAACCTAATTTAATATTGTTTGATATACAAGGAAGTCAAAAAGATAAAGTAGCATCGTTAACTAAAAATCAAGGTTTGCCTGTAATTTCACAAGTGCCTATTGTAACCATGAAACTGGATGAGGTTAACGGCAAAACCGCGCTGCAACTAAAGAAAGAGGACAACAAGAATGCACCACCACACCATGTATTGACCCGCGAATACCGGGTTACTTATCGTGATAGTCTTACAAATACTGAAAAAATAAGCGAAGGCGAATGGATAGGGAAAGCTTCTGCAGGAAATATTATACCAATATCAGTAGAAGAAGGTTTTGCCCACCACAACCGTTTAAAACTGGGCGATCATCTGTTATTTAATGTGCAAGGGGTGCCAATGCTCACCGTAATTAAAAGCCTGAGAAACGTTAATTATAACCGGGTACAAACTAACTTTCTGGTAGTTTTTCCGGCGGGGGTATTAGAGCAAGCGCCTCAATTTTATGTATTAATAACACGCGTGCCTAATAGTAAGGCTTCGGCAAATTTCCAGCAGAAGGTTGTACGTAGTTTTCCTAATGTTTCGGTTATTGATCTGGCTCTTATTTTAACTGTTGTTGATGAGTTATTAAATAAAATAGGATTCGTAATTCGCTTTATGGCTGGGTTTAGTATAATTACCGGGCTAATTGTATTGATCGCTTCAGTCCGCATTAGTAAATACCAACGAATACAGGAAAGCGTGCTATTGCGTACACTGGGAGCCAGCCGTAAACAGATACTCGCCATTACGGCGTTGGAGTATTTCTTTTTAGGGGCATTGGCTGCATCAACAGGTATATTGATATCCCTTGCGGCAAGTTGGGCCTTGGCAAAATATAAATTTGACACCACATTTACCCCGCAAATATTACCAGTATTGGCTATAATTAGTTTTATAAGTTTACTAACGGTACTTATTGGGTTATTAAATAGCCGCGGGGTTTTAAACAAGTCGCCCTTGGAGGTATTGCGCCGAGATGTGTAGTTTATATATTCCCCCTGACTCCTTAATCAATCACTTTCATTTGTAGCTTTAAGGTATAATTGCGGTTTTACGTTGAGTTGTATGTGCGCTAAAATAACCCAACGCATTATTGCTCAGGTTTGAAGGTGGGTTACCCGGTGTTGCTGAATCTGCTGGTGTATTGCCATTTTGTGTACTTAAGGCATACCAATAATCATACATGTTGCTATCAATGCACTGCATATCAACTTCTACTTTATCGCCGGTTTTCAAATCTACCTCCGCATCATATAACATCGTGGTAACACTCCGCCCATCGGTTAAATTATCGTTTTCGGCAAATACACGTTTAACAGGGTTGCCGTTAATATACATAACATATCTGTATTGATTAGCTATGCCCCCCGGATCGTGATAATTAACAGCAACTGTTTTAACAATTTTGCCCGCGAAATTTTGACCTGCTATGGTAAGCGAATCTAAATTCACAGCTTCTGGCATTGTGGAAGTTGCAGTATAACTTTGTCCATCTACAGTTACATTTAAAACATATCGGCCATTTGGCCTTGCTTTAAAAAAATTTGCAGAATAGGTTCCGGCCTGCTTCTCAGGTAATTGATATACAATTCCTGATGGGCCGGTAATAGAAACAATTGCGCCTGATACTGGTGGGAAAACATTAGCATTATTATAAGAAACAGACTTGGAAATGATTACACTTTGAACGCCACTCGTGTTTGTTAAATTAGCTTCGATAACTAACGGCTGTACGGCATTATTGATCTGAACATCAATAACCCTTTGGCAGGATACTAATCCCGTTAATAAGGTAATTGCACCCAATATGCTGATCTTTATCCGCGTGTGCATCAGTTAAATTTAAAGTTCCAGGTAACTGATGGAATTATTCCAAAAAGGCTCGTTTCTACAGCTTCTGTATGGGGAGGGTTACCATTGCTATCCCTAAATATTACACTATATGGGTTTTTACGATTGTATGCGTTATATACACTAAAAGTCCAACTGGAACTATAATTTTTATGTTGTTTACCATTTAGCGTAGCACCTATATCTAAGCGGCTGTTTACAGGCAACCGCGACCCATTACGTTCTGTATAATAATAATTGGTTAAGCCACCAAGTTTATATTTACCTGCCGGATAGGTTACCGCATTACCAGTTCCATATATAAATACGCCCGAAATTGTCCATCTGCTACTCAATTTATAAATGTTTACTACCGATATATCATGTGTACGATCTTGCCGGGCAGGGAAATAATTTCCGTTATTAATATCATCAAACTTACGCTCTGATCTGGATAAGGTATAGCCTATCCAACCCTTAAATTTACCATATTTCTTTTTAAAAAAAAACTCTATCCCGTATGCTCTTCCAACTCCATACAGTAATTCTGATTCAATATTTTGGTTGGCTACAAGTTGAGCTGTAGTTTTATAATCCACTTCGTTTTTGAGCCATTTATAATAAACCTCTGTCGAAAGTTCAAACATATCGGCTTGCGAATTTTTATAATAGCCTAATGATACCTGGCTGGCAATTCCCTGCTTTATATTGTTACTACTCATAACATATAAATCTGTAGGTAACCCCGATGTTGAATTAGAGAGCAAATGAATATTCTGTGTATTCCGGTTAAAGGATGCTTTAATTGAATTTAGATTATCAAAGCTGTAACTTGCGGATAACCTGGGTTCAAGAGCGGTATAGGTTTTCACCGGGGCGCCTGTTTTATAGGTTGTATAAGTTGCTATATCACCATGCGGGGTATAAGTATTAAATGTACCCGGCCCCGTTAGCAAAAAATTGTTTACGCGAATACCGTATACTATATTCAAATTAGTTAAAGGCTGCCATACATCAGATAGATAGATGTTAAATTCGTAAGCGTACCTGTTTTCGATATTTTTAGAATTATAATTTGATGTTTGTGTTGTTGATATTTCGCCGGGTATAATAGTATGATAAATGGCACCGGCACCAAACCGGAGTTTATTGTTGTTTTTTATAAGAAACTCATAATCTTGTTTTAAATTATAATCCTCAATTTTAGAAAACACTTTAAAACTAGCGTTGTCAATATAATTTATAACGGTATAATTGTAACTACTGTAAATTAATGATGTGTTTGAAAATAATTTACTGCCATATAGATGATTTAAACGTACTGTAGCTGTGGTATTACCCCAGTTGGTTGAAAAATTGTTTTTCAGCGCAATATTATCCCTGCCAAAATAGCCAGATAAATACAGTGTGTTTTTATCATTAAATTGATAGTTGATCTTAGCATTAATATCATAAAAGTATAAACTGCTATTTTTAAGTGCCGAATCTCCAGATAGCTTTAAAAAAGCATCAGCATATGTTCTGCGTACGCTTAACATAAACGAGCTTCTGTTTTTAATAACCGGGCCCTCTATTTTAATACGCGATGCAATCAAACCAATACCTCCCGCGGCACTAAAATGCTTGTTGTTACCATCGTTCATTCTAACATCAAGTACCGACGATAGCCGCCCTCCGTACTCAGCGGGCATACCACCTTTGTACAAAATAATGTCCTTTATCGCATCAGAATTAAAGGTTGAAAAAAAACCAAATAAATGTGAGGCATTATATATCGGAGCACCATCCAATAATATCAAATTCTGATCAGAACCGCCACCCCGTACATAAAACCCGGTATTAGCATCACCTGTTGATTTAACCCCAGGCAGAAGTTCAATTGTTTTAATAATGTCTTTTTCGCCAAGTAGTACCGGCACATTGTAAATCTCACTTATATTGAGCCTGTTAATACCTGTTTGCAGATCTGAAAGCTGTTGCTTTTTTAACTCCGTATCTTTTATTACTACCTCATTTAATGCATTACTTGTACTAAGTTCGGTATTAATAATGGTGTTTTTATGGATACTTATTGCTAACAATATTGTTTTATACCCTATGTAACTTACCGAAAGCGAATAATCGCCTTCGGGTATTATTAGGGAGTAAAATCCAAATTCATTGCTTACAGCGCCATTTTGATTAAGTTGTTTAACTTTTATAGTAGCTCCAATAAGCCGCTCACCAGTTAATGAATCTGTAATTATACCACTTACTGTATATTTATTTTGAGCATATAAATTTTGGAAAGGGTAAAAAACACCGATCACCAAAAGGATACAGCTAACTTGAAATATGCTATTGTAATTGTATTTATAATTACCAGCTAACTGAAAGATCATTAAATTACGAGCTTTATAAAAATAGGTTTTTATAAAGCTATCAAAAATTTAATTGTTTTTAGGTATTGATTGCCATTGAGTCTCTATTAATCATAAAGGTTTATGCAAAACCTATTATTTAATGTACGCCAATAACAAGTTACATTAATTGAAACTTTTAATAACAACTGCATGCGGATTTATATACCACTATTTTGTTGCCAAAACTGTCGGTATAATAACACCTGTTATCAGCATCTTTAAATTGACAGCTTTTTTATTTTTTAATCCGATACACTAATGCTCCAATACTTAACTACTTAACGTTAACAGTAAAATATTATTTTTTCAATGCCGTTAACTGTGTAAATAATTCGATCTCCTCGTCTGATAAGTTTTTTGGGGTAATAATTATCATTCGTACATACGCGTCTCCACGATGGTCGGGTTTATTATAAACTGGCATCCCCATTCCTTTTAAGCGTAATGTTTTATGGCTGTCTGTACCGGCAGGGATGTTCATCATAATGGTTTTATCAACGCCTTGTACAGCAATTTTGCCCCCTAATACCGCGGTATATATATCCAATGGCTGGTCAAAATAGAGGTCGCTGCCTTTAACTTCAAAACGGGGGTTTGGCGCTATATGCACAGTTATAAGTAAATCGCCGTTTTCGCCACCGTTACTGCCGGGATTGCCTTTGCCTTTTAGTCGTAAAACTTGCGCTTCGCTGGTACCGGGTTTAAATTTCAGGTTTAGTTTACTTTCGTTAAGCGTTACCTGGCGGCTTGTGCCGTGAAATGATTCGTCCAGCGTAAGTGTTATGGTAGCCTCGGTGTTCTCGCCTCGCGATACTCGGGTGCTTCTCCTCCTCGAATTACCAAAACCAGCTGTTCCACCTCCAAATATAGATTCGAAAAAACTAGAAAACTGACTTCCGTCTCCATAAAAATCTTCAGTGCTATAACCTCTCTGTTGCCCGCTTCCACCCCTGCCATAAGCACCCGGATTATTGGCATACTGTTGCCAGTTTTCGCCCAGCTCATCGTACTTTTTACGCTTTTCGGGGTTGCCCAGCACTTCGTTGGCTTCGTTTATCTCTTTAAACTTTTCTTCGGCAGCTTTATCGCCCGGGTTTTTATCGGGATGATATTTAACGGCATGTTTGCGGAAAGCCTTTTTAATCTCATCCGCTGACGCGTCCTTTTTTATCCCTAAAATCTTATAATAGTCCTTATAATCCATTGGTTTTTAAACCTTAATTAATTTGTACAAATCTACACCAAAACAAACAACTATAATTACAGAATGTTATGATCAATATTGTTGGCCTATTAGTATAAATATTAGAAGTTTTTTAACATGCGCAAACAATTAATATAATTTGCCGTTAATTTCAAAATATTTACCTAATTTGTTTTAAACAGTTGAATTAACCATATTAAAAACATTGAACACTCTTTACATTTATGAGTAAAGCAAAAAATATAGATACAACAGAATCAAAACCTATAGCAATACCCAAAACATATACCGGTATTTCGGGATTTGACCAGATAACAGGCGGAGGAGTTCCTACCGGCCGGCCCACTTTAATTTGCGGCGAAGCAGGCTGTGGAAAAACATTGTTTTCTCTTGAATTTATTATCAGAGGAGCCATGGAATTTAATGAACCCGGCGTATTTATCGCTTTTGAAGAAAAAACAGACGAGCTGGAAATGAATGTTGCCTCCTTAGGTTTTGATTTAAAGAAGCTGCAAATCGACAAAAAAGTAAGGCTCGATCATATACATATTGACAGAAGTGAGATTGAAGAAACCGGGGAGTATGACCTGGATGGCTTATTTATAAGGCTGGGCTATGCCATTGACAGCATTGGAGCCAAAAGGATTGTATTGGACACGCTAGAAAATTTATTTTTAGGATTAGATAACCAGGCAGTAGTACGCGCTGAGCTCCGCAGGTTATTTGCATGGCTAAAAAACAAGGGTATTACTGCCATTATTACTGGTGAAAAAGGCGATGGTAATTATACCCGGCAGGGACTTGAAGAATATGTTTCGGATTGTGTAATATTACTTGACCACCGGGTTATTAATCAAATTTCTACACGGAGGCTTAGAGTTGTTAAATACCGGGGTACAGTGCATGGCACAAACGAATATCCTTTTTTAATCGACGAAGATGGAATTTCTGTATTGCCTGTTACTTCGTTAAAGCTTGAAAAGGAAATATCCTCAGAAAGAGTGTCATCGGGCATACCTTCACTTGATGAGATGCTGGGATCGAAAGGTTTTTTTAAAGGCAGCAGTATATTGGTATCAGGTACGGCAGGTACGGGTAAAACAAGTATATCTGCTTTTTTTGCCGATGCCACATGCCGCCGCGGGGAACGCTGCATTTACTTCGCCTTTGAAGAATCGCCAAAGCAAATCATCAGAAACATGCAATCTATCAATATCAACCTTCAAAAGCATGTAGATAATGGCCTCCTTCAATTTAGTGCATCACGCCCTACATTACACGGACTGGAAATGCACCTGGTTGTTATCTATAAAATGATAAAAAAATTTAAACCGAGTGTGGTTATCCTCGATCCAATAACAAACCTGGTTACCGTAGGGTCGGTTAGCGAAGTAAAATCTATGCTGATCAGGTTGATTGACTTTTTACAGGAAGAACAGGTCACGGTAATGTTTACGGCTCTAACGTTAAATAGCATTATAAACGAACAAACTGACGAAGGCGTATCATCATTAGTGGATGCATGGTTGCTTGTGCGCGATATTGAATTTAACGGCGAACGAAACCGTGGTTTGTATATCATGAAATCTCGAGGCATGAAACATTCAAACCAGGTTAGGGAATTTGTTATCAGTAATGATGGCATAGACCTTGTTGATGTTTATTTAGGTAAAGAGGGTGTACTTACAGGGTCGGCCCGGGTTGCTGAGGTGTTGAAAGAGCATACCAGTAATGCGTTACGCAATAACGCACTCAATAGAAAAGACCGTGAAATTAACAGGAAGCGACAAATACTGGAAGCTCAAATAGCTAATTTGAAATCGGAGTTTGAATCGGTAGAAGAAGAACTAAACAAAATATATATTGAAGAAGAACTTAAAAATGAGGTGCTGGAAAAAACCCGTAAAGAGGTAACCGAATTAAGACGTGATAAGGTACACCCTCAACATTAAAAAGTAATTAAATGATTGAACAAGAAAATGACACTTGGGAACTGAGGTTATATATTGCCGGTAAAACTGCAAAATCTATTACTGCGCTTCAAAATCTTAAAAAATATTGTGAGGAGCATTTGAAAGGTCAATACAAAATTGAAGTTATTGATTTGCTAATAAATCCGCAATTGGCCGAAGGCGACCAGATATTAGCTATACCTACATTGGTTAGAAAATTTCCGGAGCCGATACGCAAAATTATTGGCGACCTCTCAAACGAGGAAAAAGTATTAGTTGGTTTAAATATCAGGCCTGCATATTCATAAATATGGATCAAAAGCAATTGCCCGATGGCATAAATGCCGAACAGGATAAGCCTGTTTATGTATTGCGTTTGTTTATAACTGGTGCCTCACCATATTCGGTAAGGGCCGTTACAAATACAAAAAAAATGTGCGAGCAATATCTAAATGGGCACTATGAACTCGAAATTGTAGATATTTATCAACAGCCTTTATTTGCCGAGCGTGAGCAGATTATTGCAATCCCGTTGCTGATACGCAAGTTCCCCTTGCCAGAACGCAGGCTTATTGGTGATATGAGTGATACACAAAAATTATTAAAAGGACTTGAAATTACAGTGAGATAAAAACACATGAACCCGGTAAAGTCATACGATGAATTACTGCGCGAAATCCAGGAATTACAATTTCAGCTGGAAGAAGCCAACGAAACAATTAATGCCATCCGTACAGGGCAGGTGGATGCGCTGATTGTTAAAGACGGCGGAGGGCATCAACTTTATACTTTAAAAAGTGCTGATCAAACTTATCGTGTTTTTATAGAGCAAATGGCCGAAGGTGCCGTAACATTAAACGAGGATGGAATAATCCTCTATAGCAACTCGCGCTTCGCATTAATGATGCATTTGCCTTTGGAAAAGGTAATAGGTTTAACACTGGAGTATTTTGTTCATGATGTATCAAAAGATGATTTTCATGCCTTAATTAATGCAGGGTGGATGGCTGATTATAAAGATGAATTAATACTCAATAATGCCGACAGGCAATCAAAGCCTTATTTATTATCATGCAGCACTCTGGAGCTTGACGAGGGTACGGCGCTCAGTATTATTCTTACGGACCTCTCTGCACAAAAAGAAAACCAGTATCAGCTAAAGTTAAAAAATGATCTTTTAGAAGATGCCCGAAACCATACCGAAAAGCTCAATAACCAGTTGGAGCTAACTGTAAGAGAACGTACAAAAGAATTGTATGCAAGCAGAGAGCACTTTAAGTTTTTGGCTAACAATATCCCACAGATGGCATGGACAAATTTACCTAACGGGGCCGTTAATTTTTATAACCAACAATGGTACAGATATACAGGATTACCCTTTGAGGAAACAAAAGATTGGGGATGGCAAGCCATTGTACATCCGGACGACCTTGATGAAACTACTCAAAAATACATCACCTCCTTAAAAACAGGGGTAATATTTGAAGTTGAGAATAGATATAAGCGAAACGATGGCGTTTACCGCTGGCATTTAAACCGGGGTATTGCTTTAAGAAACGAAGCCGGAGAAATTACTTTATGGGTTGGAACGGCTACTGATATAGAAGATCAGAAAAGAGCAATGGAAAAAAAGGATGAATTTATTGGCATAGCCAGCCACGAATTAAAAACTCCATTAACCAGTTTAAAAGGCTATCTGCAAATTATTGGCTCGTACAAAAAAGAACCGTTACCCGTTGCTGTTAAACCATACATAAATAAGGCCAACGAAGCTGTAAACAAATTACATTATTTGGTTAATGATCTTTTAGATGTAAGTAAAATAAATGCCGGCCGGCTTGAATACCGTATGTCGGGTTTAAACATATCTGATATGATTGCCTCGTGTATTGAAAGCGCGAACCATATTTATCCATTGCACAATTTTACCAGCCATATTGAACCCCATCTGCTTGTAAATGGCAATGCCGAAAGGCTGGAGCAGGTATTGATGAATTTTATAAGTAACGCCGTTAAATATTCGCGCGAAAATAAAGGTATTGTAATAAGTGTTTCTAAAAAAGGCCCTAATGTACGCACCGCTGTTACCGATTTTGGCATAGGGCTTTCTGATACACAAAAGGAAAAAATATTTGAAAGATTTTACCGGGTTGAGGATAAAAAGTTTTTATCCAGCGGGCTCGGTATGGGTTTATATATCTGTTCGGAGATTATCAAAGCACATAATGGTGATATAGGTGTGGAAAGCGATTTTGGTAAAGGCTCCACTTTTTATTTCGACCTGCCTTTATTGTAACATTTGCACTACATATTATATTAAGTGTAGTATTAACAATTAACAGTGTTACATTTATATTATGATGCCTAAATTTCCTTATACTTTAGCTGCCCTATGTATGCTGGTAGCAAGTGCCACAACTAGTTATGGTCAAACAACAACAGCTGTTAGTGCAACTAATACCCCTATCGTTTTAAAAATTGATGCAAATAAAATTGTGGCCCATGTGAGCCCCACCTTGTATGGGCTGATGACGGAGGAGATCAATCACTCGTACGATGGCGGCCTTTATGCCGAACTTATACAAAACCGGATATTTAAAGACGATGACAAACAACCTGTGCATTGGAGTTTGATCCAGAGAACCGAAGACTCGGGATCAATCACTTTGGATGATAGCCAGCCTATCAATGATTCTTTAACCGTGTGTTTAAAACTAAAGGCAGATAACGCATCAGTAAATAACCCGGTTGGAATAGCTAACGATGGTTATTGGGGAATACCAGTCAAACCAAAAACTACTTATCAAGCATCTTTTTATATAAAATCCAAAAGCGATTACGATGCCCCTATAATAGTGAGGCTGAAAAGTAACGACGGTAAAATACTTGCTCAGGCGCAGGTTACGCACATCAGCAAAAGCTGGAAGAAATACGCTGTTAGTTTAACTACAGATGCCGGTATTATTCCGTCCGCGAATAACAAACTCACTATTTTGATACAAAAGCCGGGCACGTTTTGGTTCAACCTGGTATCGCTTTTTCCACCAACTTATAATAACAGGCCAAATGGCAACCGCATAGATATTATGCAAAAAATGGCCGACCTGCACCCTACATTTTTACGTTGCCCGGGCGGCAACTATGTAGAGGGTAATAGTATGGCCACTTTTTATAATTGGAAGAAAACCATTCATGATATATCCCTGCGGCCCGGCCATCCGGGCACATGGAAGTACCGCTCATCAGATGGTTTAGGCATTTTAGAATTTATGGAGTGGTGCGAGGACCTACATATACAGCCTGTACTTGCCGTATTTGCAGGGTACGCCTTAAATAAAGAGCATGTAGTAGCAGGGCCTGGTTTAGATCGGTATGTTAATGATGCTTTGGATGAAATTGAATATATAACCGGCGATGCCAAAACAACCTGGGGCGCGCAACGCGTTGCCGATGGCCATCCTAAACCTTTCCAACTAACTTATGTAGAGATTGGAAACGAAGATTTTTTTGACAAATCAGGGAGTTATGATGGCCGGTATGCACAGTTTCACGATGCTATAAAAGCTAAATATCCTAAACTTCAACTCATCGCTACAACCAAGGTATCAAGCCGTATCCCAGATGTTTTGGACGAACATTTTTACCGGAAACCACAAGACTTTGAGAAAGATACACATCACTATGATAATTATAGCCGTAGCGGGCCAAAAGTATTTGTTGGTGAGTGGGCCGCCCGCATTACCGATAAAGTTCCAACCCCCGATATGAACTGTGCACTTGGCGATGCCGCCTGGATGACCGGTATGGAGCGTAATACAGACCTCATCGTGATGGCATCATATGCTCCCATGTTTGTAAATATTAACCCTGGGGCCATGCAATGGCGAATTAACATGATCGGTTATGATGCATTAACCAGTTACGGATCGCCATCGTATTATGCACAGCAAATGTTCTATCAAAACCTTGGTGATGTAGTTGTAGGGGCTCAGTTAGATGGCAACCCTGATATACCTTATCCTGCACCTGCGCCCAAACCGGGTACTGATCCGCCTGCTACCCCACCTGTAATGCCTGCTTTAAGTTATGTGATCACTAAAGACAGTAAAACAGGCCTACTATATTTAAAAATGGTGAATATAACAGGGAGTACACAAAACATTCTGATTAAACTTAAAGGTGTTGCACTTGCAACAACGCATGGCACTGTTATAACCTTAGCGGCTTCAAAGCCAGATGATACCAATACCATAACCGACCCCTTAAAAATAGCTCCTGCAACTACAAAAATAGCACTAGCCGCTGAGTTTAATTATAAGTTTGCGCCATACGCTATAACCGTGATACAAATACCAACTAAATAAAAAAGCTTATTAAAGGCAAGCGGTATTTATATTTTATTAATAAAATAAATTTTAAAGAAATTAAATAAAAAACGTATTAACTTTTTTTCTGTGAAATTCGTACAAGATGTAAATTGTGACGAATGAAAAGATTATTTTACGCCCTGACTATTGTTACTATCGCGATATTACAAAGTTGCCACGCAGGGCACGGTGAGTTTAAGATTTATCCGCTTAGCCCATTCACAGATAGTGTTACGTTTTCAAAAGATGAAGATGTAAGTAAAGATCTGCGCTCGGGGATCAAAATTAAATATTATGTTATTGATGAAGAAATGGATCGGAATGATAGATACAGATTGCGGTTACAGGCCTATATTGAAACACGATTAAAAGAGGAAATCACAAAAAGCAGGGCAATTTATTTTACCTTTTATAAAGGTTCTTTCGCTTTTAATAAAAACTCCACCTTAACCAAACCAGATTTATTAAGCAAACATGCCGACGATAAGTTTGCCGAGTTTGAATACATTAATGGTAAGTTATACAACTACGATCTTTATAAAAATGGCACCTATTTTACTTCTCGCTAGCGGTATATTTTTATTTATTTTCAAAGAACTCCAGTCCTAATACTTCGCAGTACAAAACGGGTATACAAATATCGATCACCGTAAGGTAATAGTAGTCTCACTATATTGAGATCAGTATATGTGATAATAAATCAACAACCTTTAACCAGCTTAAACATTTGACTTTCGGCTTATAACTTTTAACTTTCGCAATACGTATCTTTGTACAATCATGAATACAGCCGATCTGTTACAGCGCGCATTGCAGTTTGAGTTTTTAACTAAGGAAGAGGGTTTGTTTTTATACCAGCATGCAAAAACCCCCGAGTTGATGTATGTGGCCAACGAACTCAGAAAAATACAGGTACCCCACGGTAAAGTTACCTGGCAGATAGATCGTAACGTTAACACTACTAACGTTTGTATTGCGAATTGCAAGTTTTGCAATTTTTTCCGCAGGCCAGGCCATGAGGATAGCTATATTACTGATATTGAAACGTATAAACAAAAAATTGAAGAAACTTTCCGCTATGGCGGAGATCAGTTATTGCTACAGGGAGGCCATCATCCCGACCTGGGCTTAAAATTTTATACCGATCTGTTTAAACAGTTAAAAGATCTGTACCCTACTTTAAAATTGCACTCGTTAGGTCCGCCAGAGATTGCGCACGTGGCCAAGCTTGAACAAATGAGCCATTATGATGTGTTAAAAGCCATGAAAGAATCTGGCCTCGACTCCTTGCCCGGTGCCGGTGCCGAAATATTGAACGACCGTGTGCGCAGGTTGATATCAAAAGGTAAGTGTGGTGGTAAAGAATGGCTGGATGTAATGCGTGCTGCCCATCAATTAAACTTACCATCATCAGCTACTATGATGTTTGGCCATGTAGAAACCCTGGATGAACGCTTTGAACACCTGGTATGGATCCGCGAGGTACAAGCAGAAAAACCAGAAGGGAATTATGGCTTTGTCGCTTTTATTCCCTGGCCTTTTCAGGACGATGGCACGCTGCTAAAAAAAGTACGCGGCATCACCAACAACGTAACCGGCGACGAATATATACGCATGATAGCATTGAGCCGCATTATGCTCCCTAATATCAAAAATATCCAGGCATCATGGCTAACCGTGGGCAAACAGGTGGCGCAACTATGCCTGCATGCCGGAGCTAACGATTTTGGCTCTATCATGATAGAAGAAAATGTAGTATCTGCCGCCGGCGCACCACATCGGTTTACCGCAAAAGGCATTCAGGATTCTATCCGCGAAGCCGGGTTTGAACCCCAAATGCGTAACCAAAAATATGAGTGGCGAGAGGTGCCATCCCAAATTGAAGAACAGGTGATCAACTATTAAAAAAAACAGCCTAATCCAGAATAGCTTTTTACAACCCTTTATTTTATTAAAGTTTTTTTGCTGATCAAAGGCAGAACCTTGTGCATTCTTAGCTTCAGTAACAACGGCCTACATTCCAAAAACTCAGGGGTAACATCATAATTGCGCTATCCAATGTAATGCTGGCTGTTTTAATTTCCGTCAATAATTGGCCTTAGCAGCAGTTTGTTTTTGTGAATTAAAAGCGTAGGCAGCATGTAGTTGCTTCAATAATTTGCCTTAATTTTCTTATTATTGTTTTATGCCAAGCGGTATGTACATATCGCTATTAACCCAAATTTACCGATGAAAAACCAATTGCCTCGCCGCCAGTTTATAAAAAATGCCACCCTTTTAACCGGGGCCGCTTTGATTTTGCCACAACTACCGTCTTTCGCCTCCGGCATAGATGCCCAGACAGCCGATTTACTTATCCTCGACGCGTCAGCCCTGCCCCCGGCAGTGCAGACGGCAGGTTTTCACATGGGCACGGCAACTGCACCCGGCGGCCATACAATTACGTTAAATAGTCGCAATTTACTGCGCGATGGCCAACCCTGGATGCTCATCTCGGGCGAGTTTCATTTCTCCCGATGCCCGGAACCGGAATGGCGCGACGAACTGCTTAAAATGAAGGCTGGTGGGGTCAGCATGGTTACGACCTATATTTTTTGGATCCATCATGAGGAAGTCGAAGGTATCTGGGATTGGACTGGACAGCGCAACCTTCGTCTATTTGTAGAAACGTGCAAGGCGGTTGGCCTGAATGTACTGCTAAGGATTGGCCCCTGGAGCCATGGCGAAGTGCGGAACGGAGGCTTCCCCAACTGGCTGCAAAAGAAAGGCGACGAAAAGGTGTTTGAATTGCGCCGGGACAATCCAGGTTATCTCGGTTATGTAACGAAACTTTACGATCAGATAGGGCAGCAGGCAAATGGACTTCTGTGGAAAGATGGGGGGCCGGTTATAGCCATCCAATTAGAAAATGAATACAGCGGGCCTGCCCAACACCTAATGACCTTAAAACAAATAGCCCGCAACGCGGGTATGGATGTACCACTCTATACCTGTACCGGCTGGGGTGGTGGCGGTGCTGCGCCTTTTGGCGAAATGGTACCTTTTTCTGGAGCTTATGCAGAAGGTTTCTGGGATCGCTCGCTGGCTAAGATGCCAGGTGGTTATGCTGGGGCTTTCCGGTTTTCTGGTCCACGGCGAGCTAATGCCGCGGCAATGGGCGCGCTCGGTGGTGCCCCGTCCGCCACAAATACCTCACCACGGCCAAGTACGGATGTTTATCCCATCTTCACTTGCGAACTTGGTGCTGGCATGATGCCAAGTTATCACCGGCGCGTTTTTATTTACCCGGAGGATACCGAATCCCTGGTATTGGCTAAACTGGGATCTGGCGCTAACATCCTGGGTTTTTATATGTACCACGGAGGCCAAAATCCTGAAGGTAAACTAAGCTACCTTAACGAAACGCAGGCCACCGGATATTGGAACGATTTACCAGTGAAAAACTACGACTTTCAGGCTCCTATCGGCCAATACGGTCAGCAACGCGAGCATTACCACTGGCTGCGCCTGCTTGGTTTATTTATGAAAGACTTTGGTACTGGCCTATGCGGCATGACGGCACGAATGCCCAATGCAAGGGGCCCTCTCAATTGGGCCGTACGTTCCGACGGCACCAGCGGCTATATATTTATTAGTCATTATCAGCGTTTGTCGCCGCAACCGAACGCCGAAGATGTTCAGTTCCAAATTAGGTTTGCCGGTGGTAACGTTACCGTGCCATCCGCACCAGTTACCGTCCCCTACAATAGCCGCTTTTTTTGGCCAGTGAACCTGGATATTGATGGAATAAAGCTAATTTACGCCTCCGCCCAGCCCATTGCTCAGGTCAATGACCATGCTACACGCTATACTGTATTTAAACAAACGGCAGCTATAGCTACTGAATTCGTCTTTGATGGAGCAACCGCCACTGTGCAATCTACCACAGGTAAAACTACGATAGAAAATACGCAGATTCATGTGCGCGATGTACAGCCCGGAACAGGGGCAGCCATCCGGTTGCTGGGGAAAGACGGGAAACACCATGTCATCATTCTGCTTGACGAAGCCACATCAATGAATCTCTATAAAGGCGAATGGCATGGCCGGGAACGTATTTTCCTGACTCATGCAAATTTACTGCTTGATGCTTCAGTATTGCGCTTGCGCGCCGAAAGCACTAAGGATGTTTCAGTCGCGATATTGCCTGCACCTGTAAGTCTTACTGCTGGCCGTAGCAATGTGCCAGCAACGGCGGATGGCTTATTTAGCCGCTTTTCACCTGTGATTAAGCCAGCGATGCCCATTCAGGCTATAGTTGAACAAGTGCAAGTTGCCGGCTCGCCCCGCACTATTCCGATTGCTCCATCGGTTCCATCCCGTAAGCAAGGAATGGCTATGCAGCCGGAGGATGTCGACTTTGCGCAGGCGGGCGTTTGGCGGGTGAAGCTTCCCGCCGGCATTGATGCCAGCCGCGACCTTCGTTTGAGCGTGCGCTACACGGGTGATGTCATTAGGGCGTATCTTGGCGATAAATTACTGGATGACGATTTCTACAACGCTAAACCCTTTGAAATAGGCCTGCGCCGCTATGGCCCCGCCGTATATCAGGACGGCCTCATGATCAAGATCTTACCACTACCTGAAGATGCGCCCATCTCTTTCACGGATAGTTCTAAGATCAAATTCAACAATACCCACACCGCTCTTAGCCTCGATGGTGTGGAGGTTATAGAGACCGTTGAAGTGCGGTTGGAGGCAGGGAAATAAACACATTCAACTTATGCTTTGAAAATAGATTATTGACAAACTTTTTATAGAAAAAGTAGCTGGAATGATAAGCTTTTTTGGATGTAAGATTATTTTATTGGCGTAATTTTCGCATGCAGCAATATCGGATATTTATCATCCGGGTTAATTATTATTGTGAAATTATACGCAACTCCTTTATCAAAAAGCTGACCGCATTTAGTACTTACTTCAATTTTTTCAAAAGGCTTAATGGCAGGTATTTTTGCCGATGAGACTTCCACTTGCTGCCCGTCTTTGGTGTAAGTTATTTTCAGGTTATCGCCCTTAGAGGCTACTTGCCCAAAGTTTTCAACCGGTACTTTAATGTCAAACCCATTGGCATTTGCTGTTAACTCAGGCAATCGTGCCGATAGAACAGGCCCAATTTTATCCACCCAGGGCAGCGAGGCATATCCGTAAACCAGTTTGCCATTTTTTGTTTTACCCAGAAGTTTAGCGGCATAATCATCGTCGGTAATAGCTTTACCATCTACCTTAAAGGTAATTATCATATCCTTACCCGATTTTTCAGATTTAACCGCTTTTAATCCACGGCCATAATTTACTTCTTCAGATGCGCCGAAATTCAATGAGGCAATGTCAATATCCTGTGGGTCAAAGTCCTTTTCAGCCTGTATTTTTATCCGGATGGTTTTTGTGTTAATAGTAACAGGAGCCTTATCCAGTATGGTGAGCAGCCGTCCGGGCAGCAATGGTATGCATATGTTTTTGGAACTGTGTATATCACTGGCCTTATCTAAATTCTTTTCCACATCTATTACAGCAAAATTAGCTTGTATAGCCCTGCCGTAACTATCCTGAAAAACCCGCATGCGTTCATATTTCCACCAGGCTTCTACACTGCCATCCTCATGTTTGGATATGCCGGGCAGATATGCTTCGCCCGATTCTACTTTCCAGTTCATACCGTCTTTAGACCGTAGGTAGTAAGCGATGCGCCCAAGCCAGTCATTAACAATCATATTATAGCCTACATTATCACGCCAAACTACCGGGTCTTCAAAATTACCCCGAATGGCTGGGTAGGCACTCTTTTCTGATATCTGATAGTACGCCGATTCACCTGTTTTGCTAAACCATATGCCGCCGCCCCTGTTAACCATCAGATATGAGCCATCCTCGCGCTGGGCAAATGTACAGTTTGACATGCCGTCAATTACTTTACGGTCGCGGTTTTGAAAATCGAACTTTTTATTTTCCCAGGGGCCATTAACACCCGAAGCTACATAATAACTATCTATTACATATACTATCCAGCGCCCGTCCTTTAACTTTATGGCTTCGGCATTATGGCCCTTACCAATAGTGTCCTTTATTACAAAAGGGCCGTTCATGTGGTTGGAGGTAGCATGGTACAAAGTTGACTGTGGCCATGTAAAATGCCCGTGGGGAGAATTCTCCGGCCATCCTACGGTAAACATATGGTATTTACCGCCGTCGTATTTAATGCTGGCGCACCACAAAGATATTTTAGCATCTTCAATCCCGTTTTCAACATAACGAGGCAGAACATTATCTGCCCCCCAGGTATCGCGGCGGGCAGGCTTGCCGTTATTTGTCATGGGTAAAAATCTATCCATAAAGCGGCCGCCATATATAAGGTTATTCCATTCGGCGGGGCGCTTACGCTCAGTAGTTTGAGCATAAGACGCGTGGCTGAGTGTGGTTAAGCTAAATAATGCAAATAATAAAACCTTTGCTCTCATGCTGTTTTCTCTTTTATGTTTTGTATAATATTGAAAGTTATGCAAATAGGGATACAACTTTGGATGTGCGCCCTCTGCCCATTTAATATTTATAGGCGCGTTTTTAATTAAATATCTTTATTGTTATGGCTGTATCATAACTGGTAATGACGCTCATCGGATAACGCGGTTATTTGAATATGCGCTGGGAATAAAGATACAGATCGTTCACCCATACATCCATGTTGTGGCCACCAGCGTTAACCTGCCATATGTGCGGTACTTTATTTTGCTGCAGATAAACATGCAGGCTCTGACCAATAGATATAAGTCCGTCCTTATCGCCACATGATAGATATAACAGCTTTATTTTTGAAGCAGTTTCAGCCGGGTTTGTGATCAGTTCGGTTATCGGTTTTGTATTAGGAGCAGACGAAAAACCACCCACCCAGGCAAATTTATCCATGTTTTTGAGGCCTATATTTAAAGATTGACCACCACCCATCGAAAACCCGGCGATAGCGTGGTTAAGCCTGCCGGTTTTTACCGGATAATTAGCCTCCATAAAGGGAATAATATCGTTTAGCAGATCTTTTTCGAAATTCCCAAAAGCGGGTGCCGAGGCATATATATTTCCAGTCGGCCTATCGTCGGGCTGGGCGCGGCCATTTGGAAATACCACAATCATAGGAACAATTTTTTTAGCTGCATACAAATTATCAAGTATAGCATCGGGCGCGGTATACTTATACCATTCCTTTTCGTCACCTCCAATGCCGTGCGTCAAAAAAAGAATCGGATATTTTTTTTTGGCCGAATAGCCCGGCGGCGTATAAATTACCAGTTTGCGTTTGGTACCCACCGATTTTGAGAAATAGGTTACTGTATCGGTTTTGCCATGCTGAATATTTTGTTGACGAACATCAAATCCTATCGGTGCATGCGGAAATGCAGCGGTATCACCTGGGCCAAGTACAATTGTACGCGGAATGCGTGGCTGTTGAGCACTAAGGCTACTTGCCAGCAATAAGCATAATGCAAAAACCAGCCATGTGGGGTAGTGGCGAGGTGCCGTATATTTTTTCATTTCTGAGTACATAACGTTTATTTTAATACTGATCAGTTTCATGACCCTCGTTTTTCGTTCTTAATTACCTGATGAATGTTGCAATTTCTGCATCGTAATCAATGTTATTTCTGAAATTGTATTTTATATCCAACCACTTTCCATGCTGGTAAACTAGCGGGTTTGGTAATTACTAAAGCATTATCTTGCTGTGTCCATTTTAATTTTTGGTTACTGCCGAGCATTGTAACAGAAACAATTGGCTTATTGAGGTACTTTGAATTTTTACCTAACGAAGTTATATTAATATCTGCATCAGCAATGGCCATATCAAATGCATACAGCACATTTGCTTTAGTTGTGAACCTAAAATCACCGCTTTGGTACCCACGGGTATCACTTAAACCACCAAATCGGCCCTTTTTTTGGTTTGCTTTTATGGTAGAAGGCCCTTCGCCATAAATTTTCCATGGCCGTGTACCATAAAGGCCCTCGCCATTGGCCGCGGTCCAATCACCAATGTCCGACACAATTTTCATTACATCGTGTTCCAGGTCACCTTCGGGGGTTTGCACTACGTTAATAAGCAAATTGCCATTCTTACTAACCACATCCATCAGTAATTGAGCAACTTCGTCTGCGCTTTTATATTTTTGGCCGGTTTTATAAAACCAATCGCCTATTGAGGTATCTGTTTGCCATGGGTACGGGCTGATGGAATCCAACACACCACGCTCCACGTCTTGCGCCCACTTACCTTCCGACTGTTGTTTTGGGGTATATACCGCCTCCAGCTTGCCTCCATTTTTTGCCATGTCCGCATTATAATAATGGGCCACCATAGCACGGCCCACATCGCCGAAAGGCAACTGACTGTCGGAATATAGCAGATCCGGGTGGTATATATCTATAAGTTCGGTTACATCGCTTAGCCATTCTTTTTGCCAGCCCGGGTTAGTGGTGATCCACTTTTTCATATCTCCCGAATCGGGGTTTGGTGAATGATAAAGATCGGCATATTGCGGATCATGCCCGTCGTACGGTACACCAGCGTAGGTTCCTTTTTTATCGGAGCCGTGGCTGGGCTGATACCAGTTAAAACTTGCTGCCAGGTGTTCTGATACGCCAAAACGCAAACCAGCGTTTTTAGCAGCTTTTTGCCAAAGGCCAACTACATCTTTATGTGGGCCCATGTTTACCGAGTTCCATTTATGTATCCTGGAGTTCCATAAAAAGAAATTATCATGATGCGACCCCATGCTTACAAAGTATTTGGCACCGGCTTTTTTATATAATGCCATCAGCTTGTCTGGGTTCCATTTCTCGGCTTTCCACAAGGGGATAATATTTTTATACCCAAAAACTGATGGTGTTCCGTAATGTTCTACATGATATTTGTTTTGTGAACTGCCTTCCATATAGATATTTTTGGCATACCAGTCGCCTTGTCGGGGCACGGCCTGCGGCCCCCAGTGGGCCCATATGCCAAATTTTGCATCGCGAAACCATTCAGGATACTTATATTGCATTAGGGATTCATCTGTAGGCTTAAATTTTTGTTGGGCATTTACTTTTAATAAAAATGAAAGGCTTAACAAGCCTACGAGTAAAATATTTTTCATAATGTGTTGTTAATAGATGTTACTAAGTTAGTAGTTACAGTTGTTACTGGCCTATAAAAATTCGTTTTTCGAAATCAGGCATTTTAAACAATTTATCGTTTGGGTCGAGGCTTGGCCAGCCGTCCTTATCTATATGCAATGGCTTAATATTTAATAGCGCAGCACCCTTAAACGCACGCGTATAAGCATGATATACAATATAAGTGGTATCACCCTCAGCAAAAAAACCATTATGCCCGCGCCCTGGCTCATCATAGTCGCCAGCTAAAAACACGGTGTAATCATTATCGGTCCATTTCTTTCCATCTTTGGTTAAATATGGGCCGGTAACGGTTTTTGCCCGCCCCATTACAATCTGGTAAGTGCTTTCTATACCCGCGCAGCATTTGCCGCGCGATGCAAATACATAATAATATTCGGGACCTTTAATAATGTAGCTGCCTTCGCCCAGGCGAGTGGTAATAATCGTTAGTTGGGGTTTGTCAGTAAAGGGTTTCCCTGTTTTGGGATCGAGCTCTACTAAACGTAAACCGCCTTTGTAGGAACCGTATATCAAATATTCTTTCCCATCCTTATCAGCAAAAAAATTGGGGTCGATCACGTTTACACTATCGCCTCCGTTTTTATAACTGATAACCTGCCCCTGATCTTCCCATTTGTATCTTGGGTCTTTTGGGTTAAGCGTAACATTGGTAGCGTAACCCACGCTGGATTTAAAATTCATCCATGCTGATACGGAATAGTACATATGGTATTTACCGTTAGCATAATGCACATCCGGTGCCCACAGACCCACCTTACCGGGGATATCATTGTTCCACCAGGAAAATTTAGTGTCGCGGGGAAACATGCTGGGCCCGCTTGTCCAGGTAACCATGTCTTTAGATGTTTTTGACCTTAAGCCGGTAGTAAAAACGTAATAAGTATCATCGCATTTAACCATACAGGGATCGTGCACGCCAAGGCTGCCTTTTAAACCATTGCTGGTAATGTTTTGTTCAATGGGCGCGCCGTGTTGCTGCTGTGTGCCAGCAGGCGCGGTAATCTGTGCCTGAACATTCAGTACAGTTATGGTGATGATAACGATCAATATTGTTTTCATGTGATGATTTCCTGATGTTTTACCGGTTTATATTATTTCCATTTTGGGTCATCAACAAACGGCTGGTGTTTGGAAACGGATATTTTACCGTTGGCGTCAAATTCGATCTTGACGATACCCGGCTTTTCGCGCCAGGGCGATTGGCTGTCATTACCGAAATAGCTGCACCACCAGTTGCCTTGCTTGTCTTTAAAAAAGCCGGTGCCCCCGCCGCAAGGCACAGTTTCCTGCCGGTTTCGGTATGGGCCAAAAATATTATCGGCAACAGCCACACAGCTAGAATAACGGCCCTGATAATCATCTGCCGCACCTAAATAATACTTGCCATTCGCTTTAAATAGAATAGCGCCTTCCGTGCCAAAATCATTCATGCCCCGCCCGGCGCATCGGGTTGCATGGTGGGTAGGGTCGTGGTCGGGGTTGGAGAGTTTTATCGGGTGGTATGGTTCGGCAATATCGCTCAGGTCTTCCTTCATCAGCGCTATACGATTGCCGCCCGAATAGGTAAAATAAACCTTGCCGTCATCATCCTGAAAAAGTGTGGGGTCAATACCATTAGCAAACGGCTTGTCGGTTACCGTTGTAGCTTTTACATATGGGCCTTCGGGTTTTCCGGTGCTGCTTTTCAGGATAGATATACCTGTTGGCGGCATGCTAAAGCAGATAAAATAATTGCCTTTTATATAATGTATCTCGGGAGCCCATAACGCTCTGGCGGGTTTGCCATGCAGGTTCTGCCATTTTTTTTCCCAGGTACCATCTTTTTCAATACTCCAAACAAGTCCTATATATGCCCACGTTTTCAGATCTTTTGATCGCCAAAGTTCCGCACCTGCGGCATAGGCCCAAATGTTATCGCCAGATGAACCTGTCATATAGTAATAGCCATCACCGCCGAGGCAAATCTGTGTATCGCGAAGGTGAAGTTCAAGCAATGGTTTTACAGGAGGCAATAAGCCGTCTGTAATTACAGAACCGCTTGTAAAAGAAGCATCCATGGGTTTCCAACGCGGATCGGCCGGATACGCGCCGCTATACATAACGCCATCAGAACCGCTGCGCCAACCACCGCCACCGTTGCCGATAACCTTTTTTCCTGCACCGCTGATGCTGTCGCAGCTAGCTTTAATAGAGTCGATCCTTTTAGCTGGAAAGCGGGTATCATTCTGGGCCAGCAGGGTATTGCTAATTGCAAAAAGTAATATGGCGGTTATAATAATTGCTTTGTTTTTCATAATTATATTGATTTCAGAAACGGATAAAATATTTAATCCCGCTCTATCTTTAAAGCATAAGCTATATCACAAGGTTTTTGCTCGGGAAAAGTGACTTTTAAACCATCAATGTCCTGATTAAAATTTAGATCACCGGTGTGGCCGAGCATGGTAACCTTTTTCACATGCCCTATAACCGAACCAAACGATGAGATGATTACCTGATGATTTTCGGGCCATTTAACCGCTATAGCGTATAAAGTTTTACCCTTAGTTGTAAAACGATAATCGCCTTCGCTGGCTTTTGTCCAGGCACGAGTATAATAAATAGCATCTCCATTAATGTCCAGCCATTTGCCAATACCAAGCAATACCTTCCGCTGGTCATCGGGTATGGTGCCGTCGCTTTTGGGTGATATATTAAGCATCAGATTACCATTTTTGCTTACATTATCTATCAATTTACGCACTACCGATGCCGATGTTACTACCTTCATCCCTTCTACATAACCAAACTTATCGGCTATCGGGTCATCCACTTGCCAGTAATAATCAGTTAACTCTTTTGGTGCCCGCCCCTCACGTTCATAATCTGTTACGGTTCCAGCCAGATAGGCATCGCTTTTTGTAGTTATAGTAACTTGCTTCCCCCATTTGGCAGCGCTGTTATAGTAATAAGCCGCATAGCGTAGTTTAATTGAATCCAGCCAGCGCGGGTTTACGCCATTGTCAAAAAAAACCATATCGGGTTTATATTTGTCAATTATTTCTTCATTCCGGGCAAGCCATTCTTCTAAAAACACTTTGCTTTGGCGTGCCGTAGGTACAAATATTTGTTCGTTATTGGGGTCGCCGCCTTTGGGGCGCTGTACGGGAGGCGGCTGCGGAGGGCCGTAAAAGTCGGCATAGGCAGGGTCAAATACATCAGTTTTTTCTTTAATGGTAGGATACAAGAAATCCCAGTTTTCCATACGGTGATTGGATATGCCAAATTTGATTCCCTTTTTGCGTACTGCCACGCTCAAATCGCCTATGATGTCGCGGTGCGGCCCCATATTTTTAGCATTCCATTTGGTTAGTTTGCTATCGTACATGGCAAAACCATCATGGTGTTCGGCTGTAGGGCAAATATATTTAGCTCCCGCCTTTACAAATAGGTCGGCCCAATCATCAGGGTCAAACTTTTCGCATTTAAACAGTGGTATAAAATCTTTGTAACCAAAACTATCTGGCGCGCCAAAGTGCTCGGTATGCCATTTTGTAAACGCCTCATTATTATACATATGGTGCGGATACCATTCGCTGCCGTGTGCAGGAACCGTGTATACCCCAAAGTGCATAAAAATTCCAAATTTGGCATCCTTTATCCATTCGGGTACCTGGTAATTTGCTTTTATTGATTCCCAATTGGCCTGGTATGGCCCAGCCGGGCTAGCTGCAGCATGGCCATTAGGTAAGTTTATGGTTTTACGCGGCGGTGCTTTTTTACGAGCATCTATAATAGAATCCGTTTGGGCTACGGTATTCATACCGTATAAAAGCAATACTGCAAGCAACGGGTTTTTGATCAGATAGTTCATTATTTTGGTTTATTATCGTTAGTTGCCTTAGGCGTTGACTTAAAATTAATACTCAAATAGGATAAGCCCAAAACCAGAAATTGTTGCGGTTGTAATGTTAATTTTCTCATAAAAATGTTAAATCGTATCGATTTGCTATAAGCTATATAATGACTTGATTACCTAAAAATGGCTTTTCGACCACTATTTACTTTTGGTTAGTGCCGTTCTCATTACATAAAAATTTGAGCACCTGCGGACAATTAATTGGTTATTCAAATAACCAGTATTTTGAGAACTCAATTATGTAAAAATTATCTATTTATTAAGGTATATTATCATTTAACTGAAAGGATTAATATATTTATGAATAATTATGAAACCTCAATTACTTAAAATACCTTATGGGCCAGAACATTCGTTCAGTGTTCGCAAAGAAATGGTACCTAATGTTAATAACAGGTGGCACTACCATCCTGAAATTGAACTTATTCACTTTCATAAAGGATTTGGCACACAGTTTATAGGTGACCATATATCACAATTTGAGCCGGGAGACGTTGTACTTGTTGGCCGTAATTTACCGCACTTTTGGAAGTACGACGAAGTGTATTTCTCCGAACATATTAGTGAAGATTCGTACTCTACGGCTATCCATTTCTTCGATAATTTTATAGGTGAGCGCTTTATACACCTCCCCGAATCCCGCCATATTAAAAATTTACTGGAAAAAGCGAAAAGAGGCATTTTATTAAGAGGGGAAGACGGCAATAAGATAGGCAGATTGGTAGAAACTGTATATCAATCGGTTGGCATAAATAAGATTGTTGCCTTAATCTCTTGTCTGTCTGAATTTGCTGTTTGCGAAAATTTCATTATTTTATCATCACTAGGTTTTAAATACGATTTTCCCGAATCGCAGAATACACGCATCACCACGATATATAATTACACCTTAAATAATTTTCAAAAAAAAATTAAACTAAGTGAAATATCGGAGATCGCCGGTATGATCCCTAATTCGTTCTGTAGATATTTTAAATACCATACCGGTAAAACCTATTTAGACTTTTTAACAGAGGTAAGAATAGGGTATGCCTGTAAACTGCTCATTGCTAATAAAAGTTCCGTTAAACAAATAAGTTATGAAAGTGGATTTAAAAATTTTTCATGCTTTCATAAAAACTTTAAAAAACTAACCGATAAAACGCCTCAAGACTATAAAAGGAAGTATGAGTAATGGTAACTATGCCTCAAAAGCAGTTTGCTATATAATGTTGTTTCGCCGATGCTCTTGATCTGAAAACATGCTAGAGGCAATATTAATTAAAGGGCAGTAATTTATCAATATCCAAAATGTTTAATTTAATGATTTGTACTGAATAACATATAGCTTAAAAACATTTAATACTACTTACTTTATTATACCTATACATTGGTATTGCGCTAAGGCAACGCTTCGTTTAGTTTTGCTACGATCCCTAACATCAATCTGACTCAAATAAATTTTGAGAGATCTATCGTATTGGATCATTTCTGTTATTTTAGACGAAACATCATCAAATGATGTGTAGATTTTAATTTTATCGCATATGAAAAAAATTCTTTGGATTTTATTGCTGTTACCTACGGTTGTTATTGGGCAGAATAAAAGGGAAGTTGATAGTTTAAAGCTAATTTTAAAATCTGCAAAAAGTACGTTATCAAAATCTAAAACCTATATACAACTTTCTTCTATTTTACAAAGGAGTAACACTAATGCCGCCAAAAGCTATCTTGACTCAGCAAATAAACTTAATAAATCAATTATGAATGACTCATTGCTTATGATTATAAGCAAAAATTATGCTGATTATTATAACGATGGCGGGCAACCAGATACCGCAATGAAATATGCATTGCAGGCTATTAATATAGCAAATAAGTTAAATAACAAAGTTGTTAAAGCTACTGCCTTGAATATAAAAGGGAATTCATTTATGGTTAAACGCGATTTTAAAAACGCTCAAATAGCATATCTTGAGGCTATGCAAATTTACACTGCCTTAAACAACTCCTACGCAATTGGTAATTTATATATCAATATTGGTTATTTATTAGAACAACAGCATTTGGTAAAAGAAGCCGAGCTTCAATATAATGAAGCTAATATTATTTTCCAAAAGCTGGCAAATAAAGAAAGATTAGCACAACTTTATAATAACTACGGTATTTTATATGGTGAAAACAACCAGTTTAGTAAAGCAGAGCGTTTTTTTGCGGCATCAACCCAGATTCGTGAAAAGTTGAATGACCAATTAGCACTAGCCAACGCTTACTTAAATTTAGGCGGTATTAACGTTCTTCTGAAAAACTACAATAAGGCCGAAATATATCTTTTAAAGGGTAAGAAACAATTTGAAGAAATGCGGAATATTCTGGGCATTACAAGTAGCTTAACTAACCTTGGTGAATTATATCAGCATAAAAAAAATTACCCTAAAGCTATATCTTATTCCAAGGAAGCAATAAAGTTATCCAAAACAAATAAAAATAACGAAGATTTGGAAAACGCTTTAATAAATCTTAGCAGTATTTATAAAGATTTAGGAGATTATAAAACAGCCTATCAATACAAAGAAGAGCTCAGTAATTTGAAGGATTCTATTTACCAAAAAAGTTTAAACAAGCAAATTGCAGAAATGCAGACCAAATACGATACCCAGAAAAAAGAACAGCAAATAACCCTGCTCCATACAGAAAGCATTATTCAAAAGCTATCCATATCCCGGAAAAACATTAGCATTGGCATTATAATAATCTTTTTTTTAATGTCATTAGCATTTAGTTTATTATATTACAATAGGTATAAAAACAAACAGGAAGTACGATTGCAAAGCGAAGTCATATATCAACAAGCTTTAGCTTCAAAAGGCATAATTGAAGCAGAAGAAAGGGAAAGAAAGCGAATTGCCGGCGAATTGCATGATGGTGTTGGCCAGCTTTTTACAACAGTAAAAATGAATTTGGAAATACTGATAGAGCGATTTTTAATCAAGCTGCCTGATGCCGACCTTTTGGCTGAAAGAACTATTGCTTTGGTGGATGAAAGTTGTACCGAAGTGCGCTTAATAGCTCATCAGATGATGCCTAATGCTTTGATAAAAAGTGGTTTGGTTTCGGCATTAAGAGATTTTATTAATAAAATTCCGTCGGATAAATTAAAAATATCAATAGAAACCAAAGGAATAGATAAGGGATTAGAAACCACAACTGAAACGGTATTGTATAGGGTTATTCAGGAATCTGTAAACAACGTAATAAAACATGCCGATGCAACAACGCTGGATATATTATTATTATGTGATGAGAAAGAGATAACCGTATCTATTGAAGATAACGGAAAAGGTTTTAGTATGGATGACAAAAATAAGTTTTCTGGAATTGGCTTAAAAAACATGATTAGCCGTGTTGAATATTTAAAAGGAACAGTTGACGTATCTTCGGCACCAGGGAAAGGGACTTTGGTTGCGATATATATCCCATTAATTTAATTATGGAGAATAAAAAACCTACACGAATATTTATAGTTGACGATCATCAAATGGTGATAGATGGAATTAGTTTAATGATAGAGGGCTTGGCTGAATTTTGCATAGTGGGGGCAACCACCCTGCCACTATTGGTTACCCAGTTATTAGAACAAACACCAACCGATATTTTGATTTCGGATGTTGGAATGCCTGATATGAGCGGAGTTGAATTATGCAGGGCAGTTAAAAATAAATTCCCGCAGGTTAAAATACTGGCCCTTTCCATGTTTGGTGATAGTCAGATCATCGCCGAAATGATAGATGCTGGAATATCGGGCTATATTTTAAAAAATGCCGGCAGAAAGGAACTTATAGAGGCTTTAACTAAAATTGCTGATGGCCAGAATTATTTTGGGCAAGAGATTACATTACAACTAATGAAATCTTTTAAACGAAATCAGGAAGAGATACGCCTCACAGACAGGGAGGTTGAAATTATTCGTATGATAGAAAAGGATATGACCACCCGGGATATTGCGGATAAGTTATTTATCAGTGAACGTACGGTTGAAACCCATCGTAAAAACATTCTCCATAAAACCAATACCCAAACCGTTGTAGGCCTGCTAAAATATGCTTATGAACGGAAGATAATCTGATAGTGAAACACCTCGGGAATGATACGTACTTAAATATGCCGATAAGTAGGTATTACAATTTTTACTAAAAATTTCGTGATTTGTTAGCAGTTAATTACCCAAAAATTAAACTGTTAACACATTCACATCATGAAAAAACTCCTTACCACTTTACAGACACAATTATTGGCATGTTTATGCCTTTCTCTTGCTTTAACAGCCTGTAAAAAAGCTAGTTCCGACCCCTCGCCAACTCCTGCTGCTACGGGCGGTTTCCACTACAAGGCAGATGGCGTTTTAACCGCTTCAGTTGATTCGGCTTATGCCATCTTATACGGACCTAAAGCATCAAGGGCGATGGACGTATATTCATTTAAGGGAAAGAAGGAAGGAATGGAGTTTCATTTCTCGCCTGTAACTGGTGCCCAAACCGTTGGCTCCTTAAGTGGTGGCGGTATCCTTTTAACATTTTACGACGCTAATGGTATTGAGTTTGATTCGCAGTCGGGTTCATTCAACCTTACATCATGCGATACTTTAAATAAGAAAATTGAAGGCGATTTTTCCTTTGCAGGTAAAATGCAGGCGCCGGGTACCGGAACTAAAACCATAACCGAAGGACACCTCGTAGTCACTAAAATTTATCACCAATAATTCGGCTACAACCCAAACCTGTAGTTTATCAAAGCATTAAAACAAAAAAATGAAAACGAGCATAAAAACATTTTTAAATATAACCCTGTTAGGCATCGTATTCGCCCTTGCATTTGTTTCCTGTAAAAAGGATAGCCAAACAAAGCAACCAGATGTAGTTTTACCATCGGTAACTAATGTACAACCTAAAAACCCCATGCCTGGCGATGTGGTAACTATAACCGGAACAGGCTTTGGTGCTGCTGCTACTGATGTTAAAGTTACTATTGGCACACAAAATATTACCATCACATCAGTTACTGATACCGAAATTAAATTTACCTTACCAGCAGGTATAACAGCCGGTGATATAGCAGTTGCCATTAAAAACGTCATCGCTAATAATATTGACCCTCAAAAAGCTACGATAACACCGCAACCCGCTCCCGTGCCTGTAGCAACCATTACTGCACTTAATCCAACATCGGGTAAAGTAGCGGATGTTGTTACCATTACGGGTACAAATTTTAGCACAACCATAACGGATAATGTTGTTAAGTTTAATGGCGTAACTGCAACCATGACCGCCGGCCACAGCAACAACTTTAACGGTTAGTGTACCTGCAACTGCTACTACCGGGGTTGTTACATTAAGTGTAAAGAACGCGGCAACTATTACAGGGCCTTCATTTACGGTTAACGCTGCAACAGGTGGTGGCACAGGTTCGGCGGTTAATTATATTAATGTTTTAGCGGGTACTGCTACAGTAGGTAAAATTGCTACGGCACCTGCCGAAATTGGTGCTATGGTTGTTGACAAGGTAAATAATATTTTATATTATTCGGATTTCAGCGTTTTTACGGCTAACCATCCCGGCACACTTTATAAACTTAAACTTGATGGCAGCGCGCCTATAGCAGTAACAACTGATGCTCGGATCAACACTATCATAAACATAGCTATCGATCCCGTTGGAAATATTTATGTTGAATCAGGGATAGATACATACGGTATAAGCGCCAATGTTTATAAAATCGACTTTGCTACCAATGCGATTACCTTACTTGCAGGCAACGTTAATTTTGGAGGTGCTGGAGGCTCATTATTAGCCGACTCTAAAGGGGCTGTATGGTTAAATTATGTAAGGCGTATCAACGCGGCTACCGCCAAATTTGAAGGGCCTTATACAGCATCATACGGCAGCTTTGCCAATGCAGTATTTCAAGGAGACGATATATATGTGGATGATACCAATCATTTAAGCAATAACAATTATGGGTTTTATAAGTTCAATTTGTTAACCGGTAAATCAACCCAAACCGACTTTACGCTTCAGGGCATATTTGGCCAGGATGATGCAAATATGGTTACTCGTGCAGCTAGTAGTCAAGGTTATGACCCTTCATCAAAATATGCCCTTGATAACAACGAAAACTTTTATGCCATATACGAGTGGTATACGCCAGGGCAATTAACCAGGAGTTTCTCTATAAGAAAAACAAAAAATGGGAATGGTGGTGCAAGTACATTGGTACTTAAATTTAATACCGTATTTAAATCACTTGTCAATTTTGAGCCTTATGAAAATGTTGGTGTTCTCTTTCAATCAGATGCTACGGGTAACCTGTATTTAAAAGACAATAAAAATGATATTATAAAGATAACTCAATAAAAATAATATATCTTAGTTTAAAAATATAGCACTAAGCTTGGTGCTGTATTTTAATATCTAATTAATTATGAAGCACTTACTGGGTATTGTTTTTTTTCATCTTTGTGCCGTGCAGTTATACGCGCAAGCGTTGCCGGCGGATACAGGTTTTTCAACTGCCTTCGCTTTTACTACTAAATCTGGCAATCCTACGGGTACATTTCTTTATAAAGGTACAGGTGGTGATTACCCATTAACGGTTTTCGCCTATTCTGATGGCCGCAAATATCTGGGGCCTTATGATCCTCGCTTTAATCAGCCGGCTTTTGGTGAAGGGGTAGTATATTATCCCGATGGCACTACTTACATTGGTGCTATACGTATCGGTCGTACTGTAGGTTTTCAGGATTGGGAAAACGAGGCAGAACTAAAGGATGCTTTTGCGGCTATACATTATGCTGATGGCACTAACTTTATAGGTAACGCAGATCACTATCGGTTGCGTACAGGCTTTCAGTTTGCACCCGATGGGAGTTATATGCTGGGATCATTTTGGTACCGCAACCCGTATGGTTATTATACATATAAAACCATACACTATGATAATAAACACAAACGTGTATCAGAAGGTTATCATTTAAAACTTGGTGATCAGGAAATGGACCTGGCTACTTTCATTGAAGCCTATAAAAAGGCTGAATCAAAGCAGAAAGCTCCAAATAATCAAAGAATTGACTGGTCGCATAAACATAGCCATGATAAATTTTGGATTGATTTTGAATCGTATGGATATACTTCAAGTAAAGATAAAAATGCAGTTGGTTATTATAGATCTGCAAGTAGAAGATTTGATGATAAGTATTTTGTTAATGAAGGAGCTAAAATAGAAGATAAATGGTATACTATTGTTTATACTGAACCCAATGACTCGGTTTCCATTAAAACACCCCTTGGGCGGTTTGATGGTGGTGCCCAACGTGTAAAAACATCCAATGGTATGGTGTTTAAATCATTAATATCAGACTTTGGTGCTAAAAATGAACAGTATGTTATGGCATATATACTTAACAACGGGGATGCATATGTTGGCGAAAGCAGATCTGGAAAATTTGATGGTTATGGCATTTATAAGCTTGCAAATAATAACAGCTATTACGGTAATTTTTTAAATGGGAAACGCAGCGGATGGGGTACTTTTCGGTTTGCTGATGGTAGTTATTATAAAGGAGCCTGGGCGGATGATGTAGAAAACGGTCAGGGTAAAATGTATTCGGCAGCGGGTATTGTAAAAGAAGAAGGAACTTATTTATCGGGTAAGTTGGTACGCCCTGGTAAAAATGTTGATCTGGGTTATTATGAGTTTATTAACGAGTTTCCTTTGGCATCATCTAATACCCTGGTTACTAATTTTGTTACGAATAAAAAACTGAACGGTGCTATTTATACCGGTAACATTGTTGGCGACATACCAGAGGGCAACGGAACACTCACCATGAATAGTAATGGCGATGTGTACTCGGGTATATGGCATAATGGATTGCCAGATGGTGTATTTACCATTACCTACGCCCCCTTTATTGTTGATGGCCGTACTTTAAATGGTAGTTATGTTGGCGGGCTTAAAGATTTTCATTGCGAAGGTGAAGGCCGGATGGTGCTTACCACCGGTGAAACATCAGGAACGTGGCACGAAGGTAAGCTAAACGGGTTAGGAATGCGCAGGCTACCTAGTGGTATAGCAGAAAGTGGCACATTTGTAAATAATGTTAAAGAAGGCAGATTCAACATCACCAATAAAAACAATTACGATCTTGGATATTTCACCTATGTTCATGGCATTCGCCAGGGGCACGCTTACCTGATGTTCCCTGAGAAAGGCTTGGATATGGAAGGCGAAATGGTAAACGATGTGTATGATGGAAAGTGGACAGTTTACGCGCGTAACATGCACGATATTGGTAACGGCGTTCAAATCTCGGCGCCAAGCCGCTTAGGGTATTCAATTTATAAAAATGGTGTCGAGATAAGTCACGAAAGCAACGCAGAAGCCCCGCCTGAGTTTAATAAAAATGCCGGGCCCGAGCAACCTGTATGTACTTATTGCGGGGGCGCAGGTGGTATAGGCTCGGGCAGATATTTTATGGGGAAAGAAATACCTGTAAAATGCCCACGCTGCGGCGGCACAGGTTATACATGGCTTAATCCTAAATAATAGCGTGCAATTAACTTATACAATTAGAACAAGCATGATATTACTTGGAATAGGTGTTTTTTTATTTAGCTGTGACAACACTGGCAAACTGTTATACAAAGCAGGAAAGTACAGTATCCGCAAAAAAAATATTGTGAGTTATTATAAGGCCTCACCAGATCTATTTGTAGATACTGGTAGCGGCGAGGTGAAGATTAACCTGAACCGTTTTGGCAAACGTTTGATCCCACAGGAAAAAATTACCACCATTACAATAGCTCAGGTTGCAAATGATTCTATCCTAATACATTTTAGTACCAGCGACACCCACATTAAAATAAAAGATGAATTTATAGGGGTAAATATTAAACGTGTTGTAGATAGTATTTTAGCCATAAAAAAATAAAGCTTTTGTTTTAATAATTTGGGTTATGTTTGAGTACGGAAGGTCTTAATAATTTTGACATCGGGATTTTTAAATTATAACACCTATTAATAAATGCATTTAACAAAACAAGTAAAAAAATAAAATCATGAAATATAGATTTTTAACACTGGCGATATTACTGTTCACAATTAATGGCTTCGGTCAAACTCATTATAAAAATGCTTTTGCCGATACGTTAATGCATAAGTACATTACCATTAGCAATCCAAATTATAAAATTAATTATACTGTTAAAGACGATGACGGTAAAGTAAAGCATTATAACATTCCCCTGATTTTTAATGCCGATGAATCTTTTCTTACAGAGGATGAAAGTGGTATATATTATGGCCTCAGGTATTTAAAAACAAATAAAAAAGCTAAGTACGCCGCTACAATGCTGCAACAGGCATTTGAAGAAATTGCAGCCGATGGCAAGTACAAATTAACCAAGGATGATGCGCACTCCTATAAGATAACTATCTCCAGAACAGATTATTTGTATTTTTCTACAAATGCTGATAAAGATGACCCGCGTTATTTGTCTTTAAGGGTAATTTATTTAAAGCCTGCAAATAATTAGTTAGCCAGGAGGTAAACTATCAAACATTACGGTGTGATATCTTAAAAGTTAAAATGAAAAATATTCTATTCGTTATATCCTTATTTTGTTGTTTAAATTCATATGCCCAAAAAGATAAAACATCTTCCTGGGTAATTCAAAAAGGATTTTCCATCACCACAGTAGACAAGCATTCATTCTTATCTGGTGTAAATTATTTTAACGAAGGTTTTATTGTTCCACAGTCCATAAAAACTTTACATATAGCTGTGCGGGCTTATTCACCTACTACAGGCAGTACAATTAAAGCCCCATTTGCCATACAAGTAAAAACCAGGAAAAAGCAATTTATAAGTAAAATGGTAATGGAAGCCGGGCAATTTGCGGTAAATATACCCTTAGAAAGTATGGACACCGTTGCTGTAATATTTATTGTGCCGCCACCGGCTACAGAAGTTGTAAGTTTCTATTTGGATTATACCATATGTGATATTGCTAAGCTTGACTTTACCAATAAAAAACCTCAGGAGATATTTGAACAACTGTTGGAATATGCTGCAACAGATTTTATAGATATGCGGATCAACTCTGATGGTGTATTTTCAAAATCCAAGTTTCCGGAAGGATTATTTATAAATAACATGGCAAATAAATATGATTATGTTATTGTGCAGGATATTGGGAATGGCTTAGAGCGACCAGCGGCAGATAAAGATATGGTAGAATGGAACAACAAAATAAAAGGCTGGTTAAAGGAGTACAATGTAACTGATATTAAAAGGATTACGAAAGGAAGTAACGCGCTAAATACAGACGAAGAAGAAACACAATATGTAAAAAAGAACCCGAAGGGCCAAAAACTTTTTACAGTAACTGTTTTTAAACAGCTTAAAGGAGATGGAACAGAAGCTGACCCTAGTAGCTACAGCACAGGGATACGTATTGCTAAATAAATTTACCAGATAAAAGCCGGCTAATACATTAACAGTATTTTAACGAAACACTCAAAGGCAAGCCATTTTGAGTGCGTAGTGGCAATAGAAAAGATGGCGCGAAGTTGCCCATTGAAATATTACTAGCATCACGAAAGTAAATATTGTTGGTCAAATACAATACAGATACCCTTCATCAAAATACTTACAAACTTATAACATGCAAAAGCATCAAACTTTCCGTTATATTATAGAAAAAAACAGATTGATAATTATTTTACTAATTAGTCTTTTTGTCACATTTCAAACCGCTTCCGGGCAAAATAAAAGCTATAAAACATCTTTAAGTAAGGCATTAAATACCATATTTGCCAATTTGCCAGATAGTTGTAAAAAACTTTACGGTATACGCAAACCAGGTAATTCAATGTCGTATCAATCTAAGATAAACTTGCCCGGCAGTGTAGAGAATCGCTTTGATGTCGGCGTTTCTGTCGATTATCCATTGATCTTTATGAGTTATGTACCTGCGGGCAATAACAAAAGTGCAGCAATTATTCGCCTAAAAAAAATAGGCGTAATTATTGCAGGCATCAAAATAGTCTACAATAAAAAAATATATAAAATACAGTTTTCAGGAAAGGAATCGACTGTTGGAGATGACCCTGATTACAAATATGGATTACAAAATCCACCTCCGGAATTAGCTGATACTAAAATTTATATCAGGCTGGCTGAAGCTGATAGTAAAACCTATCAGTATCAATTCACGATGGGGGTTTATGTCAAAAACAATCCAATTCAAAACAAGTAAAAAGTCGTGGTGGTTTTTCTCCTTTTCTTTAATTTTAACCCTAATTAAGGTTTAGTATTAAGTTGCTTAATCAGGTCGGCTTCTTGCTGTTTATATGGAGAGCCATCTTTTCTAAAAACCTCATGAAACCATTCTTTTGGTTCACTGCCATCTGGCATAGGAGTATCCCAGGCATATTTTGTATTGGTTTTACCATCAACAAGCCCCCAGTTGATAGCTCCCACGTTCTCTTTCTTCAACATAGGCATTACAGTTTCAAAACGGCTATTTCTTGGCCTGGCCATATACTCGGTACAGATTACAGGCCGGCCGAACATTTTTAAGAATCGAACTGTTTTGCGATGTTCTGGTTCCGGCGAATAATCATGATAAGTGATCACATCTGAGTGAGTTATTTGAAATTGATTCATTTTTTCCTGATCCCATTCCCATACCCCGGCACTAATAGGTTGGCTAGGGTTGGCCTGGCGCGCCCATTCAAAAACTTTTTTAAGTAATGGTAGTGTTGCTTCGCCTTTGCCGCTGTTGCCTGGTTCATTATAAAGGTCCCAAAGCAATATCCGTTTGTCCCGACCAAAACTCTTTAATATATCTTTTACATATTTTTCCAGTTCGGGATAAAGAGCTGCATTTTTTGATGCAGGATCGCCAGGGTCTTGCATCCAGCCCGAATTATGTATCCCTGGTTTTGATTCGGGTTGTTTACCCGGTTGTGGTGCTTTGTTCCAGCAATCATCAAAAAAAACGAACAATGGCTGGATGTGATGTTTATTAGCAATAGTTAAAAATTTATCCATCCTTTTTTTAAACCCTTGCGGATCTTGCTTATAAGCTATACTATGCAGAAAAACCCGCATTGTGTTAAATCCTATACCTTCTGCCCATCCCAATTCTTTGTCGATCGTTACCGGATCAAAAGTATCTGCCTGCCACATCTCTAGCTGATTGATGGCGGTTTCAGGGATATAATTAGCACCCGAAAGCCATTTATGCTTCGCATACCAATTATTAGCCTTGATGGCTGGCCAAGTTTTTGAAAAATGGGAAGTCTTAGTATATTGTGCTTGGGTGCTAAATGGGATACCAATTAACCATACCAACAGTAACCTGTAAAATTGATTTTTGATCATTGGATATGTATGTATAACAAAAGTAGTTATATATGGGTAGTGATAAGGTAAGTATGAAAGATTTTTTAAGAAGTATGGTTTGATGATTGTCTTTAAATTATTGTCGATTAAAGATACAACCCAACTCTAAACAAAGTGCCTTGGAACAGTAGGCAATTGCAAAGTGAGTAAATTCGTTTTTATTATTTTATCAGACAAAAATGGCAACTTTTAATGCGTTTTTACAGTAAAAATAACATTTATATACCATATCCGATACATTTATATAACCCCCGGTCATTAAAAAGAGCATACATTTATAGAAACCTGAAGAGTAATTTATTTCTTATGAATTAATTGATGTTTAAACAGCATTAAATGGACAGACGTACAGTAATTAAAAATTTAACTATCCTCACTGCAGGTGTAACGCTGCTGCCTTCCTGTTTGCAAAAGCAGGAAAAAGCTTTAGTGCATCTAAAAAACTTTAGCCTTAAAGCGAGCCAGGAGAAATCAATAGCTAGTGTTGTAGATACTATTATTCCAAAAACAGATAGCCCTGGCGCGTTGGCTTTAGGGGTGCATTTGTTTGTACTAAAAATGGTTGATGAATGTTATTCCAAAAAAGATCAGCAAAATTTTATTGAGGGACTGGATCAGCTTGATGAAGTTATGCAAAAAAATTACGGACACTCCTTTTATGAATGCAATATAAAGCAACGCGAAGATACGCTGTTAGCACTTGAACAACAAAAAGGCTTCCCTACGGCATTGATCACCTTTTACAAAATACTTAAATATAGAACCATACAGGGCTTTACAACTTCAAAATATGTATTAAGCAATGAGTTGGTTTATGAATTAGTACCTGGTAGGTACAATGGTTACTTTCCTGTCAAAGTTGTAAATTTACCTTCAAAGAAAAATGCCTAAATTAAAAAATATAAAAGATCGTACCTATGATGCCATTGTAATCGGATCTGGCATGAGTGGTGGTTGGGCTGCCAAAGAACTTACTCAGAAAGGCTTTAAAACCCTTATGCTAGAGCGGGGCAGGGATGTAAAACATCTAAAAGATTATCCAACAACTAATATGTATCCATGGGAATTTCCTCATCACGGCGAGGTGCCTTATAATATAAAGCAGTCTAGTCCAATTGCAAATCGGTGTTATGCATTTAAAGAAGATGCTATGCATTTTTTTGTTAAAGATAATGAACACCCTTATATACAAACAAAACCATTTGACTGGATACGTGGCTATCAGGTTGGAGGTAAATCGTTATTGTGGGCGAGGCAAACACAACGTTGGAGCATTTTTGATTTTGAGGGCCCGGCAAGAGATGGTTACGCCGTGGATTGGCCCATTCGTTATGAAGATTTGGCTCCGTGGTATAGTTATGTTGAAAAGTTTGCTGGCATATCAGGTAACCACGATAATCTCCCAGAATTGCCAGATGGCGAATTTTTACCTGCTTTTCCGCTAAATTGTGTTGAAGATTATTTTAAAAAGCAGTTGAGCAGTAATTATCAGAACCGTCACGTTATAAGCGCGCGCTGCGCGCATCTGTCAAAACCTAAACCTATCCATTTGGAGCAGGGGCGGGGCCAATGCCAAAATAGGGTACTGTGTCAGCGTGGTTGTCCATTTGGGGGATATTTTAGCAGTAACTCATCTACTATCCCCTGGGCAGAACGTACAGGTAACCTAACGCTCCGCCCTTTTTCTGTTGTGGAGTCAATAATATATGATGAAGACAAGGGTAAAGCGGTTGGTGTAAGTGTTATTGATGCCCATACTAAAGAAGTAACGGAATATTTCGCTAAAATAATATTTGTTAATGCCGCGGCCCTAAATACCAATTTACTATTACTTAATTCAACATCCAGCCGTTTCCCTAACGGATTGGGTAATGATAATGGATTAATGGGGAAATATGTGGCTTTTCATAATTATAGTGCTAGGATACATGCTGAATATGAGGGATATAAAGGGCTCACTACTGATGGGCGAAATCCAGCGGGTGGAGGATATATACCGCGTTTTAGAAATGTTTTTAAACAGGAAACAGGTTTCTTAAGGGGCTATGCTGCCGGCTTTAGTTCATTTCGGAGCGCCGAACATAACAATAATGGTATTGGAGAAAATTTAAAAAGCAATCTATTACATGCACCACTGGGCCCGTGGAAGGTAGGTTCGCATATGATGGGCGAAACCATACCAAAAGAAACCAATTTTGTAAGCCTTGATAATAGTGGTAAGGATGAATGGGGTATGCCATTATTGAAAATATCTATTGACTATGATGATAATGATGCGAAAATGAAGGCGGATTTTTTTGAACAGTTTACAGAAATGTACAGCAGAGCCGGGTTTACTAATATAAAAACAGAAGATAGCAAACAAGCGCCAGGCCTGGATATCCATGAGATGGGTGGAGTAAGAATGGGCCGCGACCCTAAAACATCCTTGCTAAATAAATGGAACCAGTTACATGCCTGTAAAAATGTATTTGTAACTGATGGTGCTTGTATGACATCAACATCAACACAAAACCCGTCGCTTACCTATATGGCATTAACAGCAAGGGCGGTTGATTATGCAATTAATGCATTAAAAACGAGAGAGATTTGAAATAAACTGTGAGGAGCGGTGTATGTAACATAACAATTACGATCGTTACAAAACATAACGAATAAAGATAATATGCATAGATTTATTATCTCAATTATAACAGAACTAACCAATACTTATTTTTATAATTATGGCTGATAATAACTACGATGCAATTGTTATAGGCTCGGGCATCTCAGGCGGTTGGGCCGCTAAAGAACTGACAGAGAAAGGTTTAAAAACCATTATGTTAGAACGTGGGAGAAACATTGAGCATGTTAAAGATTATGTTAATGCCAATAAAGCCCCATGGGAATTTCCGCATAGGGGCGGGCGCACACAACAAATGATCCATGATTATCCCGTTCTTAAACGCGATTATCCTTTAAATGAAACTAACCTGGATTATTGGGCAAGTGATAAAGACAGCCCATATACAGAGGTTAAACGGTTTGATTGGTTCAGGGGCTATCATGTTGGGGGCCGTTCATTAATGTGGGGGCGACAAAGTTATCGCATGAGCGAAATTGACCTTACTGCCAATGCCAGGGATGGTATAGCGGTTGATTGGCCGTTGAGATATGCCGAACTTGACCCCTGGTATACTTATGTAGAAAAATTTATAGGTGTAAATGGCTCCAGAGATGGTATAGAGGTATTACCCGACGGCCATTACATGCCCGCCATGGAAATGAATGTGGTGGAAAAAGATGTAGCCAAGCGGTTAAAAGAGCATTACAAAGGGGCCCGCCAAATGATAATGGGCAGAAGCGCAAATATAACCGAGCCTTTAAAAAGCCGTACCAATTGCCAGTATCGCAATAAATGCTGGTTAGGATGCCCATTTGGTGCTTACTTTAGCACGCAAAGCTCAACTTTACCTGCCGCTGTAGCTACCGGTAACCTTACTGTTAGGCCATGGTCAATAGTTACCAAGATCTTATACGATAAGGACACTAAAAAAGCTAAGGGGGTTGAGGTTTTAGATGCCGAGACTAATCAAACCTATCAATTTTATGCTAAAGTGGTTTTTGTATGCGCCTCGACCTTAAATTCGGCATGGTTGCTGATGAATTCAGCAACCGATATATGGCCGGATGGATTAGGAAGCAGCAGTGGCGAACTTGGCCATAATCTGATGGATCATCATTTGGGTGTGGGTGCGTCGGGACATGTAGAAGGCTATGATGATAAATATTATTACGGCCGCAGGCCAAATGGTATCTATGTACCCCGGTTCAGGAATCTGAATGGCGAAAAACGAGATTATATTCGTGGTTTTGGTTATCAGGGGAGTGCAGGCAGGCATGGATGGTCTCGCGATATTGCGGAGATGAACATTGGTGCCGATTTTAAAGACGCGTTAACTGAACCCGGGCCCTGGACTATGGGAATTGGGGGGTTTGGAGAAATGCTGCCGTATCATGACAATAAAGTTACGCTTGATAAAACAAAAAAAGACAAGTGGGGACTTAACATTCTGGCAATTGATTGTGAGCTTAAAGACAATGAAAAGAAAATGCGTAAGGATATGCTGAACGATGCCATTGAAATGCTTGAGGCCGCAGGGGTAAAAAATGTAAAAGGGCTTGAAGGTGATGGCAGCCCGGGCCGTGGCATCCACGAGATGGGTACTGCACGGATGGGTAACGATCCTAAAACCTCCGTACTAAATAAATGGAATCAGGTATGGGATGCCAAAAACGTATTTGTTACCGATGGGGCAGCCATGGTTTCCGCAAGCTGTCAAAATCCGTCTTTAACGTATATGGCTTTAACGGCACGCGCTGTTGACTATGCAGTAAGTGAGTTGAAAAAACAAAATATTTAGTAATTTTATAAATAATCTACCAAGATAAACAAACCAATTATTATGGATCAAAAGCCTGATGATCTAGCTTCAGTATCAAACGCATCCCGTCGCGATTTTATAAAAAAGAGCACAATTGCTGCCGCGGGGTTTATAATAGTACCACGCTATGTACTTGGGGGTAAGGGTTATACTGCCCCTAGTGATCAATTGGTTATTGCAGGTATTGGGGCCGGTGGTAAGGGCGAAAGTGATATAGCTAACTTTTATAAAAGCGGTAAGGCTCAAATTGGCTACTTATGT
>JANXTT010000042.1 GCA_025352225.1 Mucilaginibacter sp.
GGTTTTATAATTAAGCATATTAATTGGTGGATTTTTAAGCCCTTGCGTAAAAAAATATTTAATAGTAACGAGGCATTAAAAGTTTTGGTAACCAATTCGTATCAATTAACGCAAATACAAAATCCCGAAAAAGGTGCTATAAACCAAGTAGCACAAAGCGCTGTGGCATATTATGATTGTAGATTACTGCCTAATAAATCTGAAAAACCTTTATTACTTAAACTAATGTTTAGGATATTAGACCCACGTATTAAATTAACTATTTTAGATGAGTCTCCTTCGGCCGAGCCATCAAAACTAAATGTACATTATTATAATTTAAAAAAAGCGGTTCAAACTGTTTTTCCAACTGCAAAAGTAGTACCTGTTTTATTTCCAGCTACTACTGATAACAGTTATTTTAGAAGTGTAGATGTTCCTTCTTTTGGATTACTTCCTTTTCAACTCTCAAAAAGTATGGTAGAGAGCGTACATGCTACTAACGAAAAATTACCCATTAAAGCTTTAAACGATGGTATAAACGTATATATTGATTTTTTAAAAAAATATTATACCCCTTAAATTCAATAATAATAAAAAGTATATTTGTTTTAATTGATTATCAATATAATGCACAACTTTTTCTTTCATATTTATATCATTTTTTAATCGCACAACACGTTATATTTAATAAGATTTTATCTCCAAACCCTTATCCAATTTAAACTTCTTTCTACAATTATAATGCTGTTAAACCATGGCTGGCGTATGCTTTATGCTGACTAAAGCAATGCTCATTAAATCCAATAACAGTTAACCACTATTAAAATCAAGTATAAAAATTGATACGCGGAAGCCGAAAAGCGGACCCAGAGTAGGCAAAACCATATACTAAACCTAAAACTATGAATTTATCAGCAATTTACATCGACGACCATGGCGAAAGTCATATCTTGGAAGATCCGGCTAACCCAGGGACTATTCCAAAAGCGGTGATGGAACTCCTAAAAAAATATAAAATATGTAAAATAGAATTTGATAAAGAACATTCGGCGGGAGATACAGCTGCTGAGTTAAAAAAACGAATAGATAAGTTTCAGACAGAAAACAAAAAAAAACTTGATGATAAAATTAGGTTAGAAAAGGAACTGAGAGAGATTGAGGAACGCTACAAAAAGGATGCTGAAGCGCTGAAAACAACCGAAAAAAAAAGTCAAGATACGTGTGATGAAACACAAAGAAAAACTGACGCCGCAATAAATAGAGGAGATGCTCCATATGCAAACCTTAATGATACCGATAAAACGGCTGCGCACAGAAAAGCAAAAACCGCGCATGACGATTGTTATAAAGTCGCGGCAGCTATACGTACTACTAGCGAAAAAGCATTAGCTTTAAAAAAAGCTGCCGATCCGGAGATTATTAATAAGACAGTCGCATTAAACGCCATTAGTATTGACCTCGTCCCTTTATCTTGTAAGGTTGATGTATGCGAGCATGAATGCAGGTTATGCGTCATTTTTTTTCTAAATAAGGAAGAAATAGATTTTAAAGAATATGAGCCTTTGAGGTTGCTAATCTCAGGCCACCTTTACTTCTGTAGATGTACTGATTTCCCCAAGGAACGTTACAAAGTAAAAGACGGAAAAATAATAGAACAAATAAAGGCCGAACCCGAGGAAAAAGAACACGAGGAAAAAGAACGTGAGAAAAAATAAACAGCTATAATTAATAAATCGAATAAACAATTCTACTTGCGCTGTTTTAAATAACGCAAGTAGAATTTATGGTCTCCTCCAGATATTTTTATTAAAAAATTTATAGCATTCCGAGTTAATCCATTAAATGGAATAAGCTTAATAGTGGAACTTGGCGTAGCGTTTAGCTAATCTCGAATTATACCCCACCTTATAATTGAAATATATGAGATTGGAATTGACAACAAATGCCCAAAGTCAGATGGTTGTTAAAATATAAAATGCTGGCTGTTGAGTATTTATTAGATACCCATTAATACCCATGTCGGGTTGTAAGCTTGGCAGTTTAAATTCATGGGCAAGTCAATATATTGGGTGATTAGCTTTACTTTAAATTATTACCGAAAAAGTCCTTATTTTTGTATAATGGATATATAGCGATTAATTAATTATGTCAGTTTAAAAGCAGCAGTATTTAAACTAAAATAAGTAACAAAACCGGAGCACTTGGGATTGGCTATAAAAACCCCACTTACATTGATTTTTTAATAGTATGTTAGATAAGTTAGAGGCGATTAAAGAGCGCTGGCAAGATGTGGAACGAGAATTAAGCAGTCCGGATATTATGAAGGACATGAAGCGTTTTGCTCAAATGAACAAGGAATACAAGGACCTGACCAAGATAGTTGAGGAATATAATGTTTACGCGGTTGTGATGAGCAATATTGATGCTAACCGGGAAATATTGTCGACTGAGAAAGATGAGGAATTCAGGGAGATGGCCAAGTCTGAGTTAGACGACCTGCTTAAACAGCAGGATGAGTTGGAGGAGCGGATCAGACTGATGTTGATACCTAAGGATCCTGAAGACAGCCGTAATGCCATTGTGGAAATACGTGGTGGTACAGGCGGTGATGAAGCGGCACTTTTTGCGGGTGACTTATACCGAATGTATATTCGGTTTTGCGAAAAACAAGGCTGGAAAACAGAACTGGTTGACTGTACAGAAGGTACCGCCGGTGGTTTTAAAGAAATTGTATTTAATGTGCTGGCCGAAGATGCTTATGGCACATTAAAATACGAATCGGGCGTACACCGGGTACAGCGTGTACCCGACACCGAAACACAAGGCAGGGTACATACATCGGCAGCATCGGTAGTAGTATTGCCTGAAGCCGATGAGTTTGATGTGGACATACATGTTAACGATATACGCAAAGACTTATTCTGCGCATCAGGGCCCGGCGGGCAATCGGTAAACACTACATACTCGGCAGTAAGGTTAACTCACATCCCAACCGGGATAGTAGCACAATGCCAGGACCAGAAATCACAATTGAAGAATTACGATAAGGCTCTGGGAGTTTTACGCTCGCGGATTTACGAAATGGAGCTACAAAAGCATTTAGAAGTGATCTCCAAGAAAAGAAAGACGATGGTTTCTACAGGTGATAGATCGGCCAAGATACGTACCTACAACTACCCTCAGGGCAGGGTTACCGAACATCGTATAGGCCTCACGATCTATAACTTACCCGAAGTAATGAATGGCAGCCTACTAGAAATTATGGAAGCCTTACAGTTTGCCGAAAATGCAGAAAAGCTACAGGAAGGTAGCATAGTCTAAAGAATTTGAAATTTTATTTGTGTATTGTCAATAGGAACGTATATTTGCAGTCCCAAACGGAGTGGTAGTTCAGCTGGTTAGAATACATGCCTGTCACGCATGGGGTCGCGGGTTCGAATCCCGTCCATTCCGCAGAAAACAATGTCAAAAACGACTAAAAGCCTGTAAATCATCGATTTACAGGCTTTTTTGTTTGCTCAAAAACACCAAATTGTTCATATTTTACCATATAAATGGTGAGCAATTCGGTGAGCATATTTGAGGAAGCGAGATGCTCACCAGAAACGCCATAAGTAACTGATTGGCAAGATGTTCAATAGTTGAACATCTTGATTGCAAGTGATGAAATAATCAACTTTGTTTCACTTTTTAATTCATTTGTAATGAGAACTAACATCAATTTGCTTTTTTATTTAAAGAAGCGCACCACCTACACAAGTGGTCCAGTTGCCATTTATTTAAGATTTACTGTTGACGGCCGACGTGCAGAAGCATCAACTGGAAAAGTTTGCGATCCTGTTCGTTGGAATAAGCAGGCAGGTCGTGCCATTGGCACGAAAGAAGACATTCGTACATTAAACGCTTATCTTGACACGCTACATTCCCAGGCCCAGGAATTTCATCGTTGGATGACTGCCAATGATGAAATGGTTACTGCCGAAAGTTTGAAGAACCGATTTATTGGAAAAATAGATAAGATGCGAACTCTTATAACTGTATTTGAAGATCATAATCAAAAGATGAAAAGCCTGGTAGGTCTGGAATTTGAAAAAAGCACACTACAGCGGTATGAAATCACTCTCATGCATACAAAGGATTTTATGCAATGGCAGCATAATGTTTCGGATATTCCTATTACCAAAATCAACTTTGCTTTTCTGAATGATTTTGAATACTACTTAAGAAGTGTACGTAAATGTGCAAATAACTCTGCTATCAAATACATTAAAAACTTAGGTAAGATAATTCGTATCTGTTTAGGGAATGGATGGCTAACCGTTGACCCCTACCTAAACTACAAACCTAAAACAAAAGCTGTTCACCGGGATGTATTGACTAAAGAAGAATTAGACAGACTTATCAAAAAAAAATTCGACATTGAACGGTTGCGTGTAGTTAGGGATGTATTTGTCTTTTGTTGTTACACGGGCCTAGCCTATGTTGATGTACATAAGTTAAAACGCTCCGAACTGGTTAAAGGCATTGATGGCGATTTGTGGATTCATACCAGCCGTAAAAAGACAGACACCTTATCAAGGATTCCTGTTTTACCTGCTGCGCTCTCAGTTATTGAGTCTTATAACGATCATCCGCAATGTATAGCAGAAGATTCTTTGCTGCCGGTGATGAGCAACCAAAAGATGAATGCCTATCTAAAGGAAATTGCGGACCTCTGCAAAATCAATAAGCTTTTGACCTTCCACATTGCCCGGCATACATTTGCAACCACTGTAACGCTTAATAATGGCGTTCCGATTGAAAGTGTGGCTAAGATGATGGGTCATACCAGCATTAAGACTACACAAATTTATGCAAAGGTCATGGATCACAAGATTAGCGAGGATATGCAGTTGTTAAGGAAAAAGCTTGTTGCGGATTAACCAAATTTATCATCCCGTAGAACTCCAGGAAAATTCATATTACAAATTCTGCTCGTACTAAAGGGCAAATTCTGGAACTATTTCATCAAACCAAACAGACTATCAGTTTACATATCCAAAGAGAGTGAATTGTCTGCCCAATCAGTTGTCAAGGAATCCTTGATAACTGATTGCTTGTTTTAACAAAATGTTTATGAGACAACTTTCAGGTTATTTACCAAGTCGTGAAAATATTTAGGCGACCAGATAGCTAATTTATTGGCATCCTGAATAAATCGCTTAATATCATTGATAACATAGTCCATTTTCACTGTATCTATCTTTTTTGCAAGGAGCTCCCGGAATTCCGCTTCCGTAATGGTATCTTTCTTCCAGTCGCCGCTATCTTTTGCGCGAATTAAGAAATGATTCAGATTCAATGGAATGCCCTTTCGAATATACCATTCCGTATCGTACCAATCCCGCCCTTTGACATTTTCACCCCATTTACGAAAAAGTAAAGCATGCATCTTACCGGCAAATAAATTTGGCAAGGTCAGACACTTCACATAAAATGAAAAGGGTTTCAACAAGAGTTTGTCTTCCGTTTCAAAGCCCAACGGTGGTTCCCGGTCTATCTCTATTTTGATCTTCACATTGGCCACCTGTTCCATCCCGTTTTGAGGAATAATTCCTTCCAAAACAAGTTCCTTCCAAATGGTTTCTGATTTCAGGAAAGCAGAATCGATATTTGTTTGATTTGTTTTTTGCTTTTCCCTTATCGATACATGCATACCCAAAGCTTCGAATTCCTGAATAATCGCATCCTGGTATTTGCTTAAAGAAAACTCAGGTTCAACCGCTAATAGTGAAAAGTCGAGGTCTTCTGAAAACCGATCTAATCCATAAAATATTCTCAAAGCAGTGCCACCGTAGAACGCTGCCTTTTCAAAAAATCGGGCGCGATACAAACCTGACAGCGCGATCTCCTGCATGATTTCTCGTAAAGCATCCTTTGCTTCCTCCTGACTTGAGGGCTGATAAGTTTCTAACCATTCTTTTATCATAAGTCTTTGATCATTTTAATAACCATTTTCAGACTTTCCCTCTTAGGGGCATCAGTTAGCCATTCATTCATCATTTGAGTATTAAAGCTTTTCAATGCATCTTCATCCATTCGCAAATCATCTATGAGATAGTTACCAGCATTGCTTGCACTTCTTATGATCAATCCTGAAGTACTGATGATCTTATCACATAAAGCTTTTTCAGGACTGGCAATCATAGCGCATTGCTCATTAGTGAGCTGAACTATATTAATGCCAAAGGCATAGTAGGGTAAAGGCAAATGCACATAGGTAAATAAGCCTATCGGCGTATCAAACTCACGTGATGCTTTTGTTGTCATCGAGGTGATCGCATAAACACGTTCAGGTATCATTCCATGAAAAGATAATGCTGTATCCATTGATACATAGCTGGGGCCAAGCAGGTGGTTAGCAAGCAAAGCATTTTCAGGCCGTCCGGAGTATGATTTAGGACCCGCAATATAAAAGCCTTTTTTGACCGACGCTAAAACACCTTCTGATTTCAATGCATTGATCTTGTCATTAGGCCGCTTATAATCTTTTAACCATGACTTCAAAAGCTGATGCGTAATAGGTTGCTTAGAGTAATTCGCTATGGTTTGATTTATATCCATAATCAAATGTAAAAAAATAATAAGATAATCTAAAATTAATCGATTATCTCATCAAAAAAACACAGTTTTTTGAATCATTACGCGTTTTCTTCGGTACTTTCTTGTATATTATTGACAAGATAAACGGAAATCAACCGATTATCTTGTCAAATAATAACACACGTAGCATTGGCGCGTCACATAACAAGGACAAATTTCATAGTTATTATCGAACTAAAAGCATTAATCAAACTTGTACAAAAAAGCAACAGTTCGGAAAATCCGAACTGTTCAAAAGATGCAACATTGATAAATATCGTCCACCCGTCTGAATAAACCACCCCATAATTACCGCTTAAGCAACCAACAGCGCGAGCCGGGTAAATAGTCAAGGCCCCCGATCCTATCATCGGGGCTCTGCATGGCCTTTACTTTTTATCCCGGCGGGGGCTATATTCGCGGATGTGGTGAATATGGGGTTAATTTTAGTTTATTATTTTGTGCGGTGGGACAAAAGCTGGTGTGTTGTGAGTGCTAACGAGCTACACTCCTGCTGCGGGGCAACAAGGCTGCTGCTGGAATGAATGGAGCGCAGTGGAATGAATGGAAGTAGCGGCCGCAGATGCGTGGGTTAATTCCATAATAATATTCAGTACAACAATTTTACAGGTCTGTAATAGATTATTTTACTCTTCCTCAAAATAATCACTATCTAATCGTTTAATCTCGTAAACCCTTTGTGGGGAAACTCCAAGATTATAATCAATCATAAGCTGCGTTAACTGCACGCCATCAATAAGGACAATCTTAGTTTCATTACGTGGTATATACCCCAACGCATCTTTGGTAAATGACGAAGTGGTAATGAATATGCCTTTCTTAGCACCCTGACCAGCCAAAGCGCCTACAAATTTATGGAGTTCGGGTCGACCAACTACATTGGCAGCTTGCCAACGTTTTGCCTGGATGTAAATAATGTCCAAACCTAATTTATCTTCCTTAATTGTCCCGTCAATTCCTTCATCTCCCGTTTTACCAATAGCCTTTCCTGCATCTTTAATTGATCCGCCATAACCCATTCTAACCAATAATTCAACTACTAGACGTTCAAAAAACAATGGAGATAGTCGCCTAACAGTATCCAGTAATTCTTGTGCCAATGATTGACGAATTGCCTGATATGAATTTTCGATTGTTTCTTCAGGAGTTTGTTTATCTGCCTCCTGCAACACTTCAACAGACGAAGCTTTGTCGCCTTCCTCTTTTTTATATGTTTGAAAATCAACAAATTCAGAAAACCTTCTTAATAGAGCATTGTCAATTTTCTTAGGCTTCTCTTTTAAAATTGCTAAACCTCTTGGGGTAATCGCTAATGTTCCACGTTTGGACGAATCAATCAGTCCTGCTTTTTTCAGATACGTTCTGGCCCATCCAACACGATTAGAAAAAAGAAACGCCTGACCACTTGGTAATAATTCCTTTAATTCTTCTTCAGTAAGCTTAAATTCCTGCCCTAATAATTCAACAATATCTTTAAATAAGTAGGTTTTTTTGTCAGCGACTTGCCTTAAAAGCGGCAACATTACAGATTGATAATCAGGTATAGGCATATTGGTTTCGTTTTTAGCTATGTTTACTCACTTTGGTAACTTGGTTGTATAATCAGGGTTATATTTACCTATGGGTGTATCTATTTAAGCCAAAATGGCCGTTTAAAATATAATTCTATGTTTTCGCTGCTTTCACAATTTCCTGCAAAATCGTTTTCTACCTTAGTAATTTGTAGTTAACTCCGATTATACAAGCAACAAGAATTATTTAATTACTTACTAACCAACCATTCCATTAATAAAAGTCTCTACAAAATCTTTGATACGTAATAAGATGCTATCACCTCTTTTCTTACGTTGCAGTACACTTGGCTTTTCTCCTTCTATCAAATCCAGTAAATCATCTCTTAATGGCTCTCTTTCTGCAAAAAGATAGTCTTCAATCAGTTTTTCTGTCTTTTCCTTAGAAAGCTTTTCTTCACTAATTAATTTTTCAAAAGCCAGTTTCTGTTCTTTATCCCAATACTTATCAAACTCTGAGGTTACCTCATCAGTATCGGCAATTAGTGGTAAATTCTCTTCAATAAAACGCTCTATCAATTCGCGTTTGCTACGTAAAGTAGTTTCTGTAGATAATAAGTTGGCAATTTCCCTCTTAGTTTTCTCTATGTCGCCTTTATTCTGAGATTTAAGTTTAATCAATAACTGAATAATATAATTTACATTTATCTCGTCCCGATGGATAAGCTCTAACTCAAAATCTACATCTTCTAAAATAGAAACTTTCTCTTTTTCATGTTCTTTTTTTACTTTTTCGTGTAAATCAAGGTATTTGCTTTTAAAATCTTCAAACTCCTGCTCGGGCATTTGCAAATCATCCCAAGTAAAATCCGCAAAAGAAGTTAGTATATTTTTAATGCGCATTAAGTTTCTAAAAGCCTTTACAAATTCAAGTTCATCATCTTCACTTTGTAGATCATTTACATCATCTGGCGATGGCGTAATTTCCTTCAACTTTTCGAAAGCGTCTTCAAATTCTTTAGCATAATCTTCATAAGGCTGCATAATGATAACCTCGATCGCATCCTTATTACTGAACAAGGTTATTGCTTCATCTGTTCTATTTTTGAGGTTACGAAAAGCAACGATATTTCCTTGTGACTTTTGCTCGTTTAATATTCTATTAGTACGACTATAAGCCTGAATTAAACCATGATATTTCAGATTTTTATCTACATATAGCGTGTTTAATGTTTTGCTATCGAAGCCTGTTAAAAACATATTTACAACTAACAAAATATCAACTTTCCCTACCTTGACCTGCTTGGAAATATCATTGTAATAATTGTAAAAGCTTTCGCTGTCTTTGGTACTATAAGCACTACCAAACATCACATTATAATCGCTAATAAATTCATCTAGCTTTTCCCGGGTATGTGGTCGCAAATTATATAAAGCTTGCGGTTCCTGAACCACCGAAACTTCTTCAGGGATAAAACCGTTGGCCTCGGCATCATCTTCGTTATTGGCATAACTAAAAATAGTGGCTATTTTTAATTGATGGGCTCCCTCGTTTTTTCTGCGTTTAAAAATTTCATAGTATTTGATCAGCGTTTTTACACTATCGACGCAGAACATCGCCGTAAAGCGTTTGCTTTGTGTTTTCCGGTCATGGTGTGCAATAATATAATCGGCAATTTTTGTTAAACGTTTTTCATCTTCCATCAATTCCCGCGTATCAATATCTTCAACCTCAATATCTATCGCAGTTTCGCGGCCATCTTTGTGTTTATACCTGCCTACATATTCTATCGAGAACTTTAATACATTTTCATCACGGATAGCGTCCGTGATTACATATTTATGCAGGCAATCTTCAAATAGATCTTTTGTGGTACGTTTGCCTAACTCATTTTTATTGGCATTATCGGCAAAAATAGGTGTACCAGTAAAGCCAAATAATTGACTGTTGTTAAAGTAAGATTTGATACGTTGGTGCGTTTCGCCAAACTGACTTCGGTGGCATTCATCAAAAATAAACACAATGCGTTTATCTTTTAAGTCAGCCATTTTACTTTCGTACCGTAACTTACTAATTGCAGTGTTTAATTTTTGAATGGTTGTTATTATAAGTTTTGAGCTTTTATGTTCACCCTTTTTATCTGCATAACTGTCAGTAAATTGCTTAACCAGGTTATTGGTATTATCGGCACCATCTATGCTGCCCTCTTGAAAGCTATTAAATTCTTTAGCGGTTTGGTAATCCAAATCTTTTCTATCAACTACAAAAACCACTTTATGAACTTGGGGAAGGTTCATCAATATTTGGCTAGCCTTAAATGATGTTAAAGTTTTCCCGGAGCCTGTAGTATGCCAAATGTAACCGTTTTTATTACTGCTCTTTACCCGCTCAATTAATGCTTCTACTGCATAATACTGGTAAGGCCGCAATATCATTGGTATTTTGTTAGCCTCATTGAGCACTATGTATTTGCAAATCATTTTACTGATATGGCAAGGCTCTAAAAACGCATCGGTGAAGTCGGTTAAAATATTAGTTAGGCGTTTGTTTGTCGTATCTGTCCAATAAAAAGTTTGTTTGAAGTCTTGGTATCGGTTATTGGCGAAATATTTGGTATTTACACCATTGCTAATTATAAATACCTGAACATATTGATATAAAGCGTAATTAGCATTAAAGGAATGCCTTTGGTACCGATTAAGCTGATTAAAAGCTTCCTTCATCTCCAAACCGCGACGCTTCAACTCTATTTGAATCAAAGGCAAACCGTTTATTAGTAAAGTAACATCGTAACGATTTACATATTTGCCCTCCTGCGTAACCTGATTGGTTACTTGGTATTGGTTTTGGCACCAATGCTCGGTGTTCAAAAATTCAAAATATAGATTATCACCATTATCTCGAACAATGTGTTGTTTTTGACGCAGCGTTTTGGCCTTTTCAAAAACAGAGCCTTTACTAAGAATGTTGAGTACCTTATCAAACTCCGCAATTGAAAAACTGATATTATTGTGCTTTTCTAATTGAGATTTAAGGTTTTGAACTAACCCTGACTCATTTGACAACGAAACATATTGATAACCTAACTTTTGCAAGTTGGTTATCAATTGTTCTTCTAATATTTGTTCGGATTGTTTTGACATATTTATGATAAAGCCTTTAAAGATAGCAAATATGGACAATTACAAACCCGCAAATTAGTTACCTTAATGCCTTAAACATTTGATCTATACATTTTTTCTTTTGCTCTAAATTAGGGTGTACATATAAATTTAAAGTAGTGGTAATATTTGAATGCCCTAACAGTACGCTAACTGTTTTATAATCGCATTTACTTTCAATACATCTGGTTGCAAAACTATGTCGCAGACCATGAAATTTCAGATCTGGCATATTTAATTCTTTCATCAAATTTTTATAATAACTTCTATAAGTCCGAGGTTCTGTAGGTTTAGCGTCATTGGTTAATACAAAAAACGAATTGTTTACAATCTTCTTTAAAGGCTTTAACATTCGTAACAGATCCCGGCTCATAGGTATAGCCCTGATTGAGTTTTTGGTTTTGGGTGTATCCAAAATCAGTTCTGTTTTACGATCCCCATCCTCTACGAGGTAAATTCGCTGGATGGTTTTTCGCACATTTATAACACCGTTATCGGTATCAATATCCTCCCAGGTAAGGGCGCAAACCTCACCAATCCTAATGCCTGCACTTAAACAAATATATACCCCCATGTTTCTAAAAGTAAAGTGCGTTTCTATGTAATTCATCATCTTTTTTTGATGATTTCTGCTCAATACTTCAATACTATATTTTTCGCGCTCGGTAGGGAATTGGATGTCAAAGGGCTGGTGCTCTACCCATTTGTATTTAGCCCCGAATTTTAGCACCATTTTCAAAACAATTAAAATATCCTTAATAGTTTTTTGACTTAATCCTTGCTCCAGTTTTTTGAATACAAAAGTTTGGACTTCTGCTTCTTCAATAATCTTTTTGTCACCAAAATCAGGTAAAAGATGGTTTTCAATCAAGAGCACATAGGCAGAGAAGCTTGACTTTTTTACATACTGCCTTTTGTCTGTTTTCCATAGGCCAATTACTTCCAAAATTGTTTTTTGTTCATTCATGAGATTTGATTTAAATGTTTATTCAATAATCTCAAAAGGTAATAAAGAAGGATTAAATCCTGAAAGTCCTCAATGTTCCAAATTTGAGATTTCCAGGATTTACTGAGGAGTGGGAAGAAATAAAACTGGTAGACATCACTGAAAAAATAAATAGCGGTAAAACTCCATTAGGCGGAGAATCAGTTTATCTGTCTGAAGGCATAGTTTTTATAAGAAGTCAAAATGTCAATAATGAAAAATTAGCACTTGAAAATCCAGTTTATATTTCTGAGGACGTAAATGCCACGATGAAAAACAGCGTGGTTAAACCGAATGACATTTTGTTAAACATTACGGGTGCGTCATTGGGACGTAGTTGTGTGGTTCCAGATGATTTTGCATTGGGTAATGTAAATCAACATGTGTGCATCATTCGATTAAAAGAAAATTATAATCCTCGATTTCTCCAACCAATTTTCTCCTCCGCTAAAGGGCAGTCAATTTTTGAAAGCTTACAAACAGGCAGTGGTCGAGAAGGGTTGAACTTTGACAGTATAAAAAAGATTATACTTAAAATGCCCGTAGCTGATGAACAGCTAAGAATTGCTTCTTTTCTTTCGCTTCTCAACAAACGTATCGAAACCCAAAACAAAATAATTGAACAATTAAAAACCTTAATTCAAGAGGTAGGCGATAAAATATTTGAACAAAAAATAAAGCTTAAGCGATATAATGATGTATGGGCTGTAAAAAGCTTAGGAGCGATCGGAAAGACTTTCAATGGTTTAACTGGAAAAAATAAAGAGAATTTCGGAAAAGGTAAACCTTATATCCAATACAAACAAATTTTTGATTCGTCAAAAGTTCAGATAGAACATTGTGGCCTGATAGAGATTACAGAAAACGAAAATCAGAGCCTCGTAATGTATGGCGATATTTTTTTTACTATTTCATCTGAAACCCCCGGTGAAATTGGAATGTCTTCGGTTTTATTAGATGAAGTAAATGAAATGTACTTAAATAGTTTTTGTTTTGGATATAGGCCTAAATCATTACAAATTCTAAATCCTCTTTTTGCAAGATTTTTTTTCAGAAGTTGTGTTTTTAGAAATGAGGTAGTTAAGCTAGCTCAAGGAAGTACTAGATACAATATGTCAAAGGTTGAGTTAATGAAATTAAATGTTTCTCTGCCTTCATTGGAGGAACAGATTATCATATCAAATTTTCTATCCTCAATTGACAAAAGAATCGAAGTTGAAAACAACATATTAGAAAGATATAAAAGTCAAAAGCAATATCTTTTACAGAGCCTGTTTATATAAATAGATTTTTTAAGAGGTAGTCTTTTTGTCTATTAAGTCTCTTTAAAATAATACTTTCAACAGTAACTTTTTGGTCTAAAACTGAAAATAGTTTGGCAATTTCAACTTGTTCTTTAAAAGAAGGTAATTTAATTTTAATATTAAAAAAATCACTTACCCCTACATTTAGGAGTCCATGATTTCTTGCTCCTTCCTGAGCAATTTTTTCTAGTTCATTATTTTGAATTTGTGATTCAAAATAATATTCCATGAAATCTTGGTTGGCTTTTTCATTAAAACGAAAGCAAATGTAAAGTGTAGAAACAATACCTTCATTATATCTATTTAATCTTTTTATGGCTCCCATAGGATAACCAGTCGAGTAACTTTTATTGTATGCAAAATCACCTTTTTTTAGCAAATAGTAACCTTCAACATTTTTAGCAGAAACTGATTTATTAAAAAACTCAAGTTGACTGATTAAACCATGTTGTGCTGATATGGTTAGAACATTTTGGCTATTATCAGAATTTTTCTTAACAACTCTTGCTGTGATGTTTTTTAATTTGCAAACTTCCCAACTAGAAAAAGGATTTCCATCACGATCTTTAAAACTAATTTTCTGTTTAAATATAACTTCTCTAAGATTCTGAATTAGAGATTTATAATGTTGTAGTATTTTGTTTTGGGTTTGGATTCGGCTATCTACTAAGGATAAGAAATCAGCTATTTTAATTTGTTCGCGAATATTAGGTAAAACTATTTCTAATGTTCTCAGTCTGAATTATAAACATTACTAATGCTTACTCCCTTAGCTAAAGTGGAGATAACTTTCTTTAACTTTTGGTTTATGTAGTATGAAACATAGAGTGGAGAGTAAATGTTAGACTGTGCAGGTTTCAAAATATTAATTGTTCTGCCAATTGCAACATTCTTAACTGTTAACGCTGAAGCCGATCCAATATCTAATGGATCTTCGCCTGCCGAAGGGAGCAAAATTTCATCACCATCGCTAAAAAGCAGTTCAGATTTATCAAGGTTTGTTTTATTGAAAACTTCTGTAATAACCTCATTATACATATGATATAGCTCTCCGTACCTTACACAAGGCGTTTCAAATTCTGAAGAGGCTTCACTTTGTTTTATATTTTTCCCTGTAGAAAAAAGGAAAATATCTTTAAAAAAGCATTTTCTATAAGAGTTATGCTCTCCCTCAATTCCTGGGAATCTCAAATTTGGAACCCTGATATCATCTTCTCTTTTTGCCACTATCTCGACAATTTATTTGTAACTACTATTAACATTAAGGATTTTCTAAAAATTAAAACACCAGCCCCAATTCTTTCAAATACACATCGATCTCTTTGTCAAGTTCGGCTCTTTGGACTTCAAGTTGTTTGATTTCGAGCATAACGGATCGTATGTCAATCTCCTCTTCTTCTTCAAAAGTATCGACATAGCGGGGAATGTTGAGGTTATAATCGTTATCGGCTATTTCCTTTAATGGTGCATTGTAGCTGTATTTTTCAATTGATGTTCTGTCGCGATAGGTTTGAACAATTTTGTCGATATGCTCTTCGCGGAGCATATTTTGATTTTTTACTTTTTCAAACCCTTTACTCGCATCAATAAACAATATATCATCTGGGTTTTCTCGACATTTTTTGAATACCAAAATGCAGGTTGGTATACTAGTACCATAAAATATATTAGCCGGCAAACCAATTACGGCATCCAAAAAGTTTTTTTGTTCTATCAAATACTTACGTATGTGTAATTCGGCCCCGCCTCTAAACAAAACCCCATGTGGCAAAACAATGGCCATGATACCATTTTCGGCCAGGTGATGGATCATGTGTTGTACAAAAGCAAAGTCAGCTTTGCTGCCTGGCGCTAATCTGCCGTACTGGCCAAAACGATCATCAGACATAAACAACGGGTTAGCGCTCCACTCAGCCGAAAACGGTGGATTGGCTACAATCGCCTCAAATGTTTGATTGCCGTGTTGTGGGCGTTCTAAAGTATCTTCTTGTTTGATATCGAATTTGCGGTAATGCACACCATGAAGAATCATGTTCATCCTGGCCAAATTGTAAGTAGTCCGGTTCATTTCTTGTCCGTAAAAATTACCTACATCCTTTACTTCACGAGCCACGCGCAGCAACAACGAGCCCGACCCGCAGGTAGGATCATAAACTGATTTCAGCTTATGTTTACCGCTGGTTACAATTTTAGCTAAAATCTTAGAAACCTCTTGCGGGGTATAAAACTCACCTGCTTTTTTTCCGGCACCACTTGCAAATTGACCTATAAGATATTCGTACGCATCGCCTAAAACATCAAGCTCCGTATTTTTTAGTTCAAAATCTATTTTATCTAAATGTGCCAGCACCTTGGCAATGATACTATTTCTTGCATCTGGTGTTTTACCCAATTTGGTACTGTTTAAGTCCATATCCTCAAACAAATTGTCAAAGTCCTCTTCACTTTCGGTACCCATAGTACTCAACTGAATATTAGTGAGTATTTTTTGTAGGTCGCCCAGTATAAAGTTTGCACTGCTTTGATCGGCACTTTCATCATCACTGCTGTTACCGCGTAAAGCAACAGCCGAGAACAACTCGTCAGGTTTTAAAAAATACCCTAATTTCTCAAGTGCTTCTTCCTTAATAGCCTCAAGATATTCATCAGCATTTGCCATTTTAGGATTAATCTCACTAAAACGGATATTGTCTTGTTTCAAAATTTCATTTGCAAACAATTCCATTTTCTCACTTAAATATTTATAGAAGATAAAACCTAATATGTAATCACGAAATTCATCGGCATTCATTTTGCCACGCAATGTATTGGCAATGTTCCAAAGTTGCTGCTCTAACTGTTTTTTCTGGTCCTCACTCATGGTTTGCTGATAACATTGAGGATTTTTTTTCCTCTGCCGTAAAACTAATGATTAGTAAATGATAAATTGAAGAGTAAATATTAAAACTGATTTAACATTATAGTTACGCTTTTCAATTACGCTGACATTTTAATTTTACACTGAGGGAAGGCAAAGCAGGTATGATAGGAGCGAGAGCGAATTTCATTACCGCTTGGCCTCAATTGGCATTAAATATCCTTTCAAACAACAATGATACCTCGTCTTTCACATAGATATAAGCTGGTAATCGTTCATGATGTACTTGATGTGCAAGACTGTTTTTCCATAAGACTGTAAGCTTTTTACCTAAATCATCATTTAAAAGTTGGTCTATGCCTCTAAATTCCTACTCGCTTATATTATTAATTTATGGTTTTTTTTATTTGCGCTAATTCAGCGTTTAGCTCATCTATCAATTCTTTTTCGGATGGCAGGTACAGCTTATATTTAGAGGCAAAAATTTGCTTACTTTCCTTTAGTACCGAGTATTTAACTATGGTTTCATTTTTTTCGGTACATAGAATAAGCCCAATGGTAGGGTTGTCTGAATCTTGCTTTATTTGGTCTTCGTAATAACGGACATATAAATCCATCTGCCCAATATCCTGGTGCGAGAGTTTTCCAACTTTCAGATCAACGAGGATAAAACATTTTAATACGTAGTTGTAAAACACCAAATCGATATAAAAATGCTCGTTATCTGCCGAGACCCTTTTTTGCCTGGCAACGAAAGAGAAGCCTTTACCAAGTTCTAACAAGAAAAGCTGTAATTTATTTAGCAATTCGGTTTCCAGATCCTTTTCGTACAAAGTAGCGTTTGGCTGTAATTGCAAAAATTCGAGTATGTAGGGGTCTTTTACAAAATCGTAAATAGTAGGCTGGTCTTGTCGGTTTTCTATTTCAGCTTTTGCAATCAAAGCCTGCTTATTTTGGGATGAAAGCAATCTTTGAAAATAAAGGGAGTTGATCTGTCTTTCTAATACCCGCGTACTCCAGTTCTGTTCAGCTGCCTCGTTCATGTAGTAGTTTCTGGCCGCTTCATCTTCTACCCGCATTAGTAAGCGATAATGCGTCCAACTCAATTCCCTACGCAGTGCGTATGGAATTGACGAATCAGATATTTCGTTGCTTGTACGCTGATTTTGAGGTAATAGGGTTTCTTCTTCCAATTTCCTACGCAGTGCGTAGGAAATTGATCTATCAGAAAATATTTGGTAAAATTTTCTGAAATTTTCCAGATTAACAGGCGTAAAACCCTTACCAAAATCAATGGTAAGCTTTTTTGAAAGTTCCTTTAAAACAAATTCCCCGTAAGCGGCCCTTTCACTACCTTGCTGCTCTTCCTCTACAATTCTCTTCCCAATCTCCCAATATGCTATTACCATTGAAAAATTAACGGCCCTTACAGCATTACCTCTTGCTTGCTCTAAAATAGACTTAATATCAGCATATAGCCCGCCTTTACTTATTTCCATATTTTATGCTCTTTGATATAACTCTTGTTCCAATTCTTTTAAAGCTTCCTGGTATATTTTGCCATCCGTAAATGAAACTTCCTCTAACAGCTGAGTATGTTTATTCCATCCTGATGTTTCCAGGGCAGGCGTTATATACTTAGTACAAATATCACGTTCTGAAAGGCTCTTTTTATCAGACATAGGTTAAGCGAAACTATTAGAAATAACTAAACTAAACAAGTTAATTAAATCCTTTGATATGACTTAACCATTTTAAAAAGTATTCTTACTGGAATTTGGGGTAGCCGAAGCAGGTATGTTATGAGCGATAGCGAATTTCATTCCTGCTTGTGTGGCGGCGAGGCTGGCGGCGGAATGATCCATTGATAAGCTATCGAGCGTTTCTAAAAAATCTTTACTCATTTTGTGGCCATTAATAAAAAAACAATATACTAAAAAGCAGCTTACAAGCTGGTTGGTATCGTCGACATGGGCGAAATCGGAAAATTGGTAATATTCAAAAGAGTCGTTAATACTCTTTATCTTGGCTAATTGATTATGGATTTGATTAGTTACGAAACCCCGGAAATTGTTGATGATGGAATTTTAAAGCCATATTCATTTGAAATGGCTTCGTTTCTTTATAATCAGCTATCAAATGACCGGCGATTTGAAGAATTAATATACTCACTTTATAAAAGCGAAATTCAAAATAATCAATTCGGGGGCTTTACCGGGATCAGTTTAATGAACGGTGTTCGAGATAAAGGAAGTGATTGCTGCCTAACCATCAATGGAAAGAATCACGGCCTAATTCAGTGCAAAAAATATTTAAACAACTATGGAAAGGAAGAATTTGGATTAGAAATCACCAAGTTCGTTTTATATTATCTGTTAGAAAATATCCTGATAGCCGACTTAAACAATTTCACCTATTTCATCGCGGTATCAAAAGGCTTTGTCTCCACTTGCGATAATTTTATAAAAGCTATTAATCAAGCTATTTTAACCGAAACCAACCTCGATTTATGGATTTCGACAAATCTAAAAAGCCCAACATTAAAGATTTTAGAATTAGGAAATAGGAATATTAGGACAGAGGTGCTTAATGTACTGACAAAAATAAAGGTTGAAAAAATAATTCCGCAAGACCTTGATATTCTTTTGCTAAAAGAATACAATTCAACGTTATCACAATTGTTTTTTGCAATAAGAACGATTACTGACAATACGGTATTAGAAAAAGGGTTAAAAAGAATAGAAGAACTTCATAATAAGCAACTTTCAACCAGTCAATTAAAACAGGAACTAAAAACAGGTTCTTTTACGATCAGTGCGCAAAACAATACTATAGAAGGAATCCCTGATTCACACATTGAAAGAAGTGAAACTACATTGCTGTTTGATTGGTTGACGCAACCCTGCGAGATAGATGGCCAGCCTCATAATATTTGCCTTTTAGTTGGTGGTGCAGGTTATGGAAAAACTGTAATTATAAAGGATTTATATGAAAAGCTTAACGCTCAAAATATACCATCTTTAGCATTAAAGGCAGATAAATTATATGTTAGCAGTTTCAGGGAGTTGCAGGAAAAAATAAACCTCTCTGTCCCCCTTAACGAGTTTATAGACCAATGTAAGCAACAATTTGAAATGCTGGTAATCATCATTGATCAGATTGATGCTTTATCACAATCATTATCGTCCAACAGAAGTTTCCTGGATACCTATATTAGTTTGATTGAGGGCTATAAACATGATCCGATAGTACGCATTATAATTTCTGTCCGTTACTTCGATCTGTTGTATGACCCGGCGCTACGGATATATAAAAACCTTAAAACCATTGAGGTTAAAATACTTTCTATAGAAAATGTAAATACGCAACTACGGAAAATAGGCATAGCTGACAAAGGCATTACAGACCAGCTATTGGAACTTTTAAGAATCCCTAATAACCTGGATGTGTTTTCCAGAATTTATAATACATCCGGCAATTTCGCCGGTATCAATTCATTGCAGGGATTATACGCGGAATTATGGAAAATAAAAATATTGCAGATCAAAGAAATCCATAATCTGAGCAATGAATTGCTTAAAGAGACTTTATTTTTACTGGCAGGTGAAATGTATAAAAACCAACAGATTTCGGTAAGCGAAACTGGATTTGAAGATTATACTAATGAGTTAAAATATTTACTAAGCGAACAAATTGTATTATCGCAGGGTAAGGACCTGCAGTTCTTTCACCAGTCTTTCTATGATTACGTATTTTCCCGGCGCTTTGTAGAAACCCGATCTTCTATTTTCAAATATCTTAAACAGGAAAACCAATCTATTTTAGTAAGGGCTGCTTTAAAAATGATCTTGAATTATTTGAGAGAAGTGGATGCGCAAAGCTATTTCAAACAGATTAAGGCACTTCTCGGCAATAAAACAATCAGGTTTCATATCCATCATTTAATTCTTTCTACCATTGCCGCAGTCGAGGCCCCAAGTAGCGATGAAAAAATTTTAGTTAACGCTATTGTAAAAGGAAATCAAACGTTTTTTATCACCTTTTGCGAACATAGTTCCAATGGATGGATAAGCTACTTTATGAGCAGCGGTTTAATAGATGAAATGTTATTTTCAAAAAAGAAATCCTACTTCGTTAGCCAATTCCAGAAGATTTGGAAAAGCATTTTACATTTTGGCGTTAAACCGACCCCTATTTCCCCAGGCAATACCTTAGAAAATTTAGGTATTATCATGCTACAAAGAAACATTTCGAGAGAGCCAGAAATCGTATTGCCCTACTTAAAAAAGCTTACGAGCAAAGAAGTTGTTATCAATATTCTCTATTATTTAGATGATTGGAACCGGCCAGAAGCAATAGCCCTACTGGAAAGCTTCGGTCAGCTACCATTTGCTGATTGGAGATATTCAAAGATTTTAGAGGACCTGGTTGCAATTAATCCGACTTATGTATTTGAAAAGATAAAGGATTTCCTGATAGACAGCGATTCACATAATCAAAACGATCAGCATCGGAAAGAAAATTTGCTGGATAAATTGTTTGAATTTCTGCCGGAGCCAACATTCAACTTTATTTTCCAATATTTTATTGACCGGATAGAAAGTTCGAAAATCGACTATGAAAGTAAACCCCTCATAAAAGATTACATTATCTATGACATCAATTTTGATAGGGAACATTTGCATGGCAACTCATTCCTTTTTCAACAACTCCTGAATTACCTTAAAGAAGCAGCAAATGCCAATAATCCCTTTTATCAATCTTTCCTAGCTGTAAACCTCTCATCACCTTATTTGGCGGTTCATAGGGCTATTCTTTATTCCTATTCAGGTAATGAAAAAAACCAATGCGAAAACATCTTAAAAACATTCAATTACTTAAACAGCATTAATGCCTTAAATTCCTATGATATTTTATCGGATAGTTTGCGGCTACTGCTTAAAGTAACATTTCCATATTTAAAAAAGGGTCAGGCTAAACAAATATTGGACAGCGTAGCCGCTATTCCCTTTAGTGATTATTACATACATACCTATGAGGGCAAAAAATACCGGGTTACTTTTTTTGGCTTAAATAGATACCGGTATATGTTATGTATCCCATTGACAATAATCGAGGCAACACCACAATTGAAAAAGGAGTTTTACGAATTAAAAAGGCGATATTATGATAAAGGTATTTTACAATCCAGGGAAAGCCATGGTGGCATGGTTAAAGCCCCCCTGTCAGAAAACGCGTATAGTAAAATGAGCCTTAACGACTGGCAACATTCTTTTAACAAATTCAATGAAGAAAGAGGCATGAACACCTGGGGGGACGATTTTTTAAAGGGCGGTTTATCGGAACATGCTCTGGCCTTTAAAAACAGCGTTAAAAAGAACCCGGAAAGATTTATACCGTTAATAGATTGTTTATTTAAAGACTTTTCAATCTCAATTGAATATCATATCAATGGAATAGAAGCACTTACCGAAGTTAATTATGACACCGCTAAGATCCTTGAATTTCTAAAGGTTTTAATTAAACAAGAATTAAAACCCCATAGTTTGGCGGCAGGCATTCGTATTGCAAATTATTTAATCAGGAATGATATTTATGATAGGGAAGTTTTTAATTATTTGGTGTTTAAAGCGCTAAATGACATTGATCCTGAAATAGATGAGAATAATCCCGCACCAAATGGCGAACATCTTTTATCTAAGGGCTTGTATTCAGTCAGGGGTGCCGCGGCTCATGCTTTAACATTTGTTCAAAGTAAAGAATATGAACAGGAAGTATTTCAAACCTTAACTCAAATTGCTAATCAGGACACATTAGCCGTTGTTGCAGCAATGCTGCACCGGTTCGCTTATTTAATGAATTTGAACAGGGACAGAGCCTTTGAATTGTTTATTTCAATAATCAACCGCAAAGACTATACGTTTTTAATAGAAACTACCTGGTCATTATCTTATTTTGTCAATTATGATTTCCAACGATTCTTACCTTATTTTAATCGTATTCTACAAAGTGAGTTGACTGATATTGAAGCTGAAAGTTTTGGAAATATCCTCTTTGGCGCTTATTACCATGATTATGAAAATGCTAAAGAGTTGCTAGATAAATTGTTAATTAAATGCCCCAAAATCAGATCTAAGATGATCAGAAACGCCGTGCAATATACTCACCTGCATGATTCGTCTTTGATAAAATCATTGGCTCTATTAGAAAAGTATGTTTTAAGTGAAGATAAAGAGATACACGGTGCTTTCCATATTGCCTTTCTTCACATGGATCATATTGAATTTAAAGAGATATTACCTTTCCTAAAGAAATACACCCATACTCAAGCAATTAGTGGAAGTGAATATTTTCTGGAATACCTGCTATCACATTGCCATACCTATCCTGATGAATGTATAACCCTGTTTGAGATTGTTGTAAATAATAGTAAGAGCCTTGAACACACGGATATATATCATCATGAATATGAAGAACATGCCGTAAATCTGATAATTGGCATTTATAATTCGTTGCGCCCGCAACAAAACCCTAAGCATAAAAAACACCAACAAAAACTTTTGACATTATTTGATGCTACTCTACGGGATGTGAAATTCAAATCGAATACTGATAAATTACTTGATAAGATTATATACTGATAACCATATGATCCTAATAAACAACAGGTTAGGTGAATTTGAAAATGTGATCTGCAATATTACTACCTTTTTTACTTGCATTTAGTGGCTGTTGCGCAACTAAAAAATTCAGTACTGGATTTTAAATGCACTAAACCTTTTAAGGGTTTAGTGCCTCCAATCATTTTGAAATATAAATTTCTGTTTAAATTATCAACAACCATACGTTTGATTTTAAACAAATATATAAGGTCACTAAGTCAACATGTGTCGCTATAGATTATTTAAAAATACTATTTAAAACCTTTATGATGATACTATTTATGTCTTCTTAAATGGGTGGCCCTAAGGCCGGTATGTTATGAGCGATAGCGAATTTCATTCCGGCTTGTGCGGCAGCGTGGCTGGCGGCGGAATGGAACCCGCCGCGATAGCGTGCGTGGTGTAATGCAGTCGCTTGCCGCAGCTGCATGGATTTGGCTTTTAAAAAATTAATGGTGTTTCAACTTAATCAACTTTTCTTTTGCTGCTTTTGCTTCCCGTTCCTTTTGGTTAGCAATATCTACGGCATCCGATCTTTCTTTAGCCTCATTTTCCAATCGTATCGTTTCATTTTCGGCTGTATCAGGATTGTTAAAATAGTGTTGCTCTGCCCAATTCGCCTGTATAGGATAAGTCTGCCGTAACATACGAAACTTTATATCATTTGCCTCTAAGCGGTTATTCTCTACCCATAAATGGGCATTTAAACCTGTACTAATAGCGGTTACGATCAATAAAATAACTCCTGCTATAACCCATCCTTTTGATTTAGGGTCAAAATAATGACTGTGTTTTACAGGAATAATTTTAGGGATGCTTTCTACTATGGTTTTAACTTCATTAAGCTGGGCTTGAATTTTTGTCGCAGGATATTCCAAATTGTGTTGATTGACTGCTATTTTCAATTCTTCAACGGGTTTATTATAATCAGCCAAATGCTCTACCAACCATTTTTTTAAATCCTCAAAATTTGGTGTATAATCCGGCAGTTTGATTTCCCATTTTTCCAATGCGTTTACTTTTATAACCAATTGATCTATAATTTCTTCATTGGTGCTTTTTTCTGTTGCTGCTGAGTTTTCCATTTTCTTTCTCCTTTTAATAGTTTAAAAATTAGTCTATCTGTGCTGGCTCTGCTCGTGCTCCTGCTTTTTTTTCTTCTTTTTGTCTTCCGGTATATCCGGCATATCTTCTTCCGATCTTGCTATAAATAGCTTTTCTAACGGGTTTAATTTTTCAATGGCCAGCTTTAAATAATTAGTTTGCGGTTCTCTTTTCAGGTAATGCGTTTGTGCCTGTTGTCTCTCATAACCCTTTTGCTGTACCTTTTCCTGCTTTTGTTCTTTAACTTGTTGCTGTGCCTGTACCCGCTGATCTATCGTCTTGCTCAACTTGCCATAGCTTAAACCCCGGTCAATCTCCGATCCTTTAAATTTGTAATCGCCTTTGCTGAAACTGATGCCCTGCACCTCCTTTGTGCCGCTTTTGTATTTATACATCATTCCGATGTCCTGTTTAGTCAGTTCCTGTTTCAGTTCATCCATGCTGTTTACCTTTTGGCTGGCTGCTTTGATGGTATCGTACAGTTCATATTTCAGCTTGTCTATTCCTCTTAATTGCTGACGGTTAACCATTTCCTTACCTTGCCCGATATGCAGGCCATGCTTTAAGGTTAGCTCTTTGCATATCTTGATGCTTTTTTGCCACTGAAAACTGTCCGGTATGGTCTTGCCCTCGTTATTCACCCGGTTATAAACGAGATGTACATGGGGGTGATCCCGGTCTTTGTGGCGAACTATCAAAACTTGCGTATCCTCTATCTTCATCTTTTGCAGGTATTCTTTGGCAATACTGACCATAACTTCATCATTTAATTTGTCCTTGTCGTTCGGGCTCCAGCTTAAAGCGATATGACCGACCGCTTGCCCTAATCCTGGGTTGAGCTTCCTTTGCATATTAAAGTCCTGTATGGTGTGCGCAATTTTGTCAATGCGCACGCCATCCGCATCCAGTATGACCGCTTCCTTTTTAAGGACATTATACTGAATACAGCCGCCAAAGCTTTTTCCGGGTTTAGCTATCTTGCCGATCATTGCTGTTGAAATATTTTAAAGCTTCATCGATTTCCGTTAACAGTTCATTACATTTTCGGGCGATGCTTAAAATGCCATCCTTATGCGCCAGTTTTGTCATCTGGTTCAGGTTATTAGCCATCCCGGCCAACATCCGCATGATGCGCAAGTCTTCCGGCTTCAGCCGGGGAATGACCTTTGCGGTTTTAGCTGCTGCCCGGAACCAGACGCTGGCGATCATGCCTGCTTCTTTGGCTTTGTTTTCGATGAGAAAACGCTCGGTTGCCGTCAGCCTTACCCGCATATCTTTCTCGCGTTTAATCCGCTTTTTCGGCGCGCCACCTTTATGTTTGGGGCGATCTATTATTGGCTTTGCCGTTTCCTTTAGTGCTGTTTTGGTTGTTGTTTCCATCGTACTTTCACCTGGTTTTAATGAAATTCAAAACCTTAATTCTGTCTTAATTCCTTTTGCAACCAACGGGCGCAAAAGGCAAGTTTGCCCCTATGCCGAAGGCATCGGGGGAGTTTTTGTGGAACAAAAACACAAACTTGCTTCTTATTAGCGGACGAGTTAGTACATCTCCCGCTTGCGGGAGATCGGAACTATGCCTATATATCCAGCTATCCCTTTTTATCATTATTAAAATAGTCCGACAGGCCAATACGCCAGGCTGCCTAACTTCGGATGAAAAGATGGCTGATAACGGATATATCCGTACTCGTCCAGTTCCCTGATGCATTTGTGATAGGTGGCCACCGATGCAATCCTGCTATAACCCATCAACTCCCGGCGGCTAAAAGAAAACGGGCTGACAAAGCCATCACGCTGCCAGCATACAAATAGGGCGGTGAACAAACTGATATGTGTTGCATAAAGGCGCTGGTCGTTGCCCATGCGCCGGATCAGTTTGCTATAGCCAGCTAATTCGGATGTGAATAATTGGTTTTTCATTGCTGGCCTCCCTCTAATAGTTTGTGGATGTCCTCTAATTTGTAATACATCATGCCGCCTATTTTGGTGTAACGTAAGGTGCCATTGATCCGCAGGTTTTGCAAGGTGCCTGGTGAAATGTTTAACAGCTTTCTCACTTCGCTACTTTTCAGCCATTGTTTACTTTGCCCTTGTCCGGGCTGCATAATTTTTTTGATTTCTTTTAACAGGTCGATTTTAAACTCCCGTAAATCTTCTCTGGTGATTAATTCCACATTCATCTTTCTCCTCCTTTTAATCTTTAATTTTTGTTGTCATGATTTTAAGCACCTCACTTTTTCTGAAATACACGCGTTTGTGCAGGCGCAAAAAAGGCAAGCCCTTTTTCATCCAGTCGGTGAGTGTAACCAGCGACACACCTAATTCGGCGGCAAGTTCCTGTTTGGATAGTAGCCGTTCTTCCTGTGGTGGCTGTCTGTTGCCTATCTTAAAATGTTCCTGTAGTTCTGCCCTGACCGCTTCCCGGATACACTGACTTAGAGCTTCGTTGTTTATGATTTCCATAACCTTTGATTTTGGCTCAAAGGTGGGGTATGGCGCAATAAGAATATGACCACTCAAATCTGAGTGGTTAAAAAGGAGTCGTTTATGACAAGTTGAATTAAGTTGCAAATAGCTCAATATCAAATTGATACTGAGCTTGTAAATTGCTTATGGTAGGACTATTAAAGAAAAAATCAACTGTGCTTTTTGGCCGGGCCGATATGATATAGCCTTGATTTTTCCGGAATGCGGGAGTATTTACCGCGTAGATCTCGTTTATCACCAGGGAAATAACGGTGTATCGTTTCGAAATTAATCTCCCGATCACCCTCCCGGAAATGTTTGCAGATCATCTTCATCCATACATTTTGTGTTTGTGACAGAAGTAATTCTTTACCGTTGGGCAGTTTGATTTCCTGTAGCTGCAAATACAAATCTAAGAGGGTATTTCTGTAACCGTCTGCAATATTGATATAGTCTACGGTTTCTAATTTACGGGCATCCTTTAATTCTTGTTTGGTTTCGGCTAATTGGTTTTTAAGTTTAAGGATTTCTTCCTGTTGTTCGGCTATAATCGTGTCTTTGGATTTATCAGTTTTCCATTGGTCAATGGATTTCATGAAATCCATAAAGACCTTTAGTATTTCCTTATGTCTAACATCCGTACCATGATTAGAATTGTAACGATCTTTTACTTTTAGTTCATCAATCGCATCTGAAATGATGCTATATAAGTGCTGAAAAAATTCTTGCTCCTGCACATTATCATTATGATTGAAAAAATAGTCTAAGTGGTGTTTATAAAAAATTGGATAATCACTTTCTTTAAGATGATATAAGCGGTACAGGACGTGGTTATCTTCATACTCTTTAGGCCAAAACAGAGGTCTGCCGATGTCGAAGGTATATCGTGAAAAGTCGAAACGTTGGCGGTGTTGGAAATAGGTTCGTTTCATAGTTGATAGGTGTTAAATCAAACTGTTATCAATCGTTTTTGTTTGAAATAATATACCCGTTATAATATGCTACTCTGGCTCCTTATAAATGTATTCTTTAAAGGTAGTAAGGAACTAATATTATTGTTAAAGCGAAATTAGGAATATACCTTAAAGGGTATAAATGAACCCATTAGATATAAATTGGTACCGATAGGGTATAATATATTTAATTTTGTTATATTTGTACCCTAAAGGGTATAAATATGTTGTCTGAATTTTTAAAATCAAAACGGAAAGCATTTAACTTCACACAGGAAGACCTTGCTAATAAGGCAGGCGTAGGTCTTCGTGTAGTGAGAGAAATGGAACAGGGAAAAGCAACATTGAGAATGGACAAGGTTAACCAGGTACTGGCTCTCTTCGGTTCGGAATTAGGTGTAGTAACAAAGCAAAAAGGTGATGAGTAAACGTGGAATGGTATATTATCAGGATCGACTTGCGGGTATTGTATCCGAAACCGATGAGGGCTATGAATTTACTTATGATGCTGATTATTTGAATACCGAAACGGCTAAACCTATTAGTTTAACCTTGCCCTTATCAAAAGAGAAATATACCGATAGGGTATTGTTTGCTTTTTTCGACGGTTTGATTCCCGAGGGCTGGTTGCTAAATTTAGCTACCGACCATTGGAAAGTTAAAAGGAATGACCGTTTTGAATTATTATTATTGACATGCAGGGATACTATTGGCGCGGTGACTATCATCCCCGAAAACGAATAGATTATGGCGAATTGTTGGTTTTGTTATCAGGATGCGGGGGATGCCGCGTACCACGAAAAATGCTCGAAGAAATTCTTTGGAACAACCATTCCCCCAACGCTGGAGCTAAATAGCCAGCTGTTAAAGGATTTGGCCGAACAAACGATTAATACAAGAATTGCAGTAACGGGTGTACAACCTAAGCTTTCCGTTACCTTAGAAAAAAGCAAGGAAAATACAAGGCTTACCATAGTTGGCCTTTGGGGAGAATATATCTTGAAACCACAGCAAGAGCAATACCCGATGATGCCGGAAACAGAGGATTTGACCATGCACCTTGCTTCCTTGTTTAAAATACCGGTATGTGAACATACATTACTAAAAGCTACTGATGGCAGCCTGGTTTATCTTGCCAAAAGATTTGATCGGGTTAAAGGAAAAAAAATCCATGTAGAGGATTTTTGTCAGCTATCTGAATTTTTAACCGAAAGCAAATACAAGGGTTCTTATGAAAAGGCAGGAAAGTTAATTTTAAAATACTGCGCTAATACCGGTTTAGATGCGCTTAACTATTTCGAGTTGGTTTTATTCTCTTATTTAACGGGGAATAATGATATGCACCTCAAAAACTTTTCTCTTTTACATTCGGATACAGGCATTTGTTTAAGCCCCGCCTATGATTTATTAAACGTTAACCTGTTGAATCCGGCAGACGATGAGGAATTAGCATTAACATTAAACGCCAGGAAAAAAAAGATCACTATTAAGGATTTTGAAGTATTAGGAAAAAGTCTTCAAATCCCTGAAAAAGCATGGCACAACAGTATGACTAAGTTTGCTTCAATGAATGATGAAGTTATCAGTATGATCAATGCCTCGTTTTTGGGTTCAGAGGAAAAGGAACAGTATAGAAAAATATGGGCTGATAAACAGGCAGTATTTCGTTATGATCCCAACTAATTGATATTTTATGAGTTGACGAATAGACAACTTGGAGTTAATGAAAAAATCTAAATGAAGAGTGCTTGGAAGTTTTTAAACATCAATATCCTACCTATATACCAAACATAGAGTTTAAGACAAATCGAAGAAATTAGGCTACCCTTTAAGCGATTTGTCAATTGTAATTAAATAGCATTATCTTCGAAGAAATAAAGAGTTGAAATGCCATTTGACGAATCAGACCCTCAAGAAGCACCTCCAATAGTTACTGATTTAGACACTTCCAAAGAAGATAAACTAAGTGACGGAGGATTGTATCCATATGACCCTGCGTACACTGATATTGAGATCGGTGATACCCCTTTTACAATTTTTGAATATTTGAGACAACTCGGTAAGGACAAAATTATAATTCAACCGGATTTTCAAAGAAATCAGATATGGAATATTGTGCAAAAAAGTAAATTTATCGAATCTATAATTCTGAATTTTCCTCTGCCGCCAATTTATTTAAATGAGACCAAAGAGTCTCAATATATTGTAATCGACGGTTTACAAAGGACTACGGCATTAAAAGAGTTTTATGATAATCAGTACCCTTTACAAGGAATAGAAGCTTTGCCCAAATATAACAAGTATCGTTTTAGGGATCTTCCTCAAAGTTTGCAGTCGAAATTTGAAGACAAAAAGCTTACAATATTTATATTGAAGCCTTCTACGCCAATGGTTGTGATATATGATTTGTTCAATCGGATTAACACTGGCGGTACGCAACTAAACCGTCAAGAAGTGAGAAACTGTATCTTCATTGGCAAATCAACTAAACTACTTAAATACTTGTCCGAAAAGGAATATTTTAAAAAAGCTATCTGGTGGGGCGTTCGGGATTTAAGAATGAAGGACCGGGAAGTGGTGTTACGCTATTTGGCATTCCGATGGTTTGATTATGTTAAGAATTATACTGGTGATATGAGTGAGTATGTTGAAACTGCGATGAAAAGAATTAACAAAGCTGAAGAAGAAACAATTCAGTTGATGAAAACCGACTTTAAACGAGTAATGGATTGGTCATTTACAATTTGGGATAGAGAAAACTTCAGAATCCCTACAGAACAAACGAGAGGAACTATTAATACTGCAATTTTAGAGTCTGTTTGTAATTATTTATCAAGTAAATCAGATGATTTCTTAACGATTAACAAAAAAATCATTCATAAAAATTACTCCACTTTAATCTCTAATAGTACTTACTATGATTCGGTTACAACGTCCACAGGTAGCAAGGCAAAAGTTTTGGATCGTTTTAGATTGGCCCATGAAATATTAAATGTTAATACTAAATGATAAAAGATATTCAATTAAAAAATTTCAAGTGCTTTCAAAATTCGCCATTATTTGAATTCGGTAAAATCAATCTGCTTACAGGAATCAATGGGAGGGGCAAATCCAGTTTATTGCAATCTATTTTAATACTATCGCAATCCGCCTGGAAAAGTCCTGGTTTAAAAAAGCTGATAATTAATGACGAATTACTGGAACTTGGAAATTTTGATGATATAAAAAACAGTGAAACCCCAAAAGGAGAAAATATCCAAATCCAAATTAATTTCGATTCTCCAGTTATTGGAATAACGCAAATGGAATTTGCTGAAAACTTCGACAATCCTTTAGAAGCTGAATGTAAACGGATTGACTTTAATTATGCAGTAGAAAGTACGACAGCAATCAATAAGCTGGATAATAATGAACAAATTGATATACTTTCAGAACTTTTAAAAAGGACTCATTATATAAGTGCTGATCGCCTTGGGCCGGTTAAATATGTCGAAAAAATAAACCTTCCATCATTTGTGCATGTTGGTGCTCGTGGTGAACACACCATCAATATTTTAGCTAATTCTTTGTATTTAGCTAATGTTCACGATAACCTTTATTTAGGGGAAGACTCTAAATCCGTTTTACGTCAGGCTGCTGAGTGGCTTTCATATATTCTAGACGGTGCAAGAATTGAAATTAAAGGTCAGGATAAAGAGAGTAGCGTTTTGTACATGTTAGTAAATAATCGAAATAACTCATATCAATACAAACCGGCCAATGTTGGATTTGGTTATAGCTATATTTTACCATTAATAGTTACTGGTCTGATTGCAAAAGTGGGGGATACTATTATAATTGAAAATCCTGAAGCGCACTTGCACCCGAAAGCACAATCTCGAATTGCAGAGTTTTTTTCTAAAGTATCCTCATGTGGGATACAAGTATTCATTGAATCCCATAGTGAACATATCTTAAACGGCTTGCGAGTTAGCGTATTAGATCCCCGAATTGAAATTGGGAATCAGGATTTATCCATCCAATATTTTAATGAGGATTTTAAGCCGGAAAAGTTGGAGGTTGACGAAAAAGGGAAAATTGCAAATTGGCCGAATGGCTTTTTTGATCAACAAGAGATTGACTTATCTAATATATTTAAATATAGTCGATGATGTTAGCTCATCTTTACATCATGGAAGAGTCATTTGAACAAAATGCAACATTTTCCGCTGCCGAAATTGAAGAAAAAGTTAAAAGATTGGCAGAAGATCTTAGAATGGTGCATACATATAAAGATTCCAATAAACTTTATGCAAATTTCGAAGCATTGTATTCTAAAGCGTTCTATGGGGGATTTACTGTTGAGGATTTTTTGTGTAATGTACAAGAAGTCAAAAAAGTAGTTGATAGAGATGTTATCAATGCCCTGATTCAAATATTTGAAAAAGCCACTGATACTAAAATAACTTCACAAGAAGTTAGGGAAGAGCTTTTGAATTGGACAGATGCTCACAATTGCCATGGATTAATTGTTTTTCATCCAGTTAATGAAATTGACCCCTCTGTTCAGCTTATATATGGAATCGATGGTTGGTATGGATTTCGAAGACACTTCTTAGGTAGGTATCCTAACAACGGGGTGTTTTTTATTGATGAATGCAAAAAATACTATCCTAAAATATTTTTCCATGAACGAACAAAAAATACAATAATAGAAATATTAAATCATTTTGCTATATCGATTACAATTCATTTGGGCTATTTAAATGATATATTTTACCAATATCGAGAACGTAGCTTTATTAATGAATCAGAAAAATATCGTACGTTTTCCATAGAATGTCAATTGGAACACGATGCTGCATCTAAGGATAAATTGAAAGCAAAAGAAGCGCTTACTTGGAATTTTACAAATGATATAAATCAAACTGAAGAGGTAACTTGTTATCCCCATTTAAGATTGTGTAAAAGCGATATAAGAGGGGATAGTTTTTTTTACCAAAATCGAATATATTTTCATGAAGGTGTTCCATCGATAAAAAGTGGAAATATTTTAGTTGGTCATATTGGTCTTCACTTGTAATTAATTCCAGTTTATTTTGTTACTAAGGCTACATAAAAAGATATTATATATATAATCTAACTTGCATTTTTTGCGTCAAATCTTATTATTTCGTATATTTGATATAAATCATTTGCACTCAATTAGTTGCAAAAAAAAGGTGAGCCTTTGGTGAGCAGCCGCTATTTAGAAAGTAAAGATATTGATTTTCAACAATATAAGGACATGGTTCATGTCCCGTCCATTCCGCTTTTTCAATATCAAAAACAGTAAAAACCCCTTAAATGACATCATTTAAGGGGTTTTTCATTTTCAGGGCATACCAAATTATTCACGTTTTCGCATAGCATTCGGGAGTAATTCGGGAGTCATTTACAAGTCTGCTTACGAACTCCCGAATTTGCTTACAATAACTTGATATACAGCCTGTTCAGTTATTGAACATCTTGATTTCTGATGATTAATTAATCAATTTTGTTTCACTTTTAATTAATCAAAAGTCATGAGAACTACACTCTCTTTGCTTTTTTCCCTGAGAAAGCCTAAAAATTATCAATCAGGTGAGATGCCAATTTATTTACGCATTACAGTAGATGGCCAGCGTACGGAAATGGCTATCAGCAGAAAATGCGACCCGGAAAGATGGGATGCAGTAACCGGCAGGGCCATCGGATCAAAAGCAGAATCCAGGACATTGAATGCTTATTTAGATGATATTCAGTTTAAAATCCATGAACTTCAACGCCGGATGTCAGACGCGGATGAATTGATAACAGCAGAAACCATTAAGAACCGCTTTGTCGGTAAGGCAGAGAAAGCACGTACATTAGTGGCGATCTTTGAAGATCATAATACCAAGATGAAAAGTCTCGTCGGGCAGGAATTTGAAAAGAGTACGCTTCAACGTTATGAGACCTGCCTAATGCATTGCAAAGAATTCATGCAATGGCAGTATAACATTTCAGATATTCCTGTAACCAAGATCAATTTCGCATTTCTGACTGATTTCGAATACTACCTGCGAAGCGTTCGTAAATGCGGTAACAACTCGGCTATCAAATACATCAAAAACTTAGGTAAGATCGTACGCATCTGCCTGGGCAACGGCTGGCTGTCGGTAGATCCATACCTGAACTATAAGCCCAAACAAAAAGCTGTACACAGACAAGTATTGACGAAAGAAGAGTTGGACAGGCTAAGCAAAAAGAAATTCGGTGTGGAGCGTTTAAGCACGGTTAGAGACATGTTTGTCTTTTGTTGCTACACAGGTCTTGCTTATGTCGATGTACATAAGCTGAAACGCTCAGAGCTGGTTAAAGGTGCTGATGGCGACTTATGGATCTATACCAACAGGCAAAAGACAGACACCCTTTCGAGAATACCTGTATTACCCACTGCTTTATCAATTATTCGTGCATACGAAGACCATCCGCAATGTGTGGTAAAGGACACCTTGCTTCCGGTAATGAGTAATCAAAAGATGAATGCCTACCTGAAAGAGATCGCCGACCTGTGTAAAATCAACAAACCGTTAACCTTTCACATCGCCCGACATACCTTTGCTACAACAGTAACGCTGAACAATGGGGTACCTATTGAAAGTGTGGCTAAGATGATGGGGCATACCAGTATTAAGACCACGCAAATCTATGCGAAAGTAATGGATCATAAGATCAGTTCCGATATGCAACGGTTAAGAGAAAAACTGGCAATTGGTTAAGATGCCTTAAATCAACTACCGAGTTTTGCTCGGTAGTTGAAATTGTCAGGAATTTAGCCCTTAAATATCTGGCTTCGGTGCCATTCAAGATTTTCCAATGCCGGTCGATATTGCTGCGCAGTCGGCAGGATCAGCTTTTTCCCTTTTAATTGATTAAGACTATAGGTGTGTATGATGTCCTCACTAATGTGCCTGGAAGTAACTACGAAATAGTTCGAATCGACCGTAATCAATCCGCGATCAAAGGCACGGTGAAGATTAGGACACAATGCTAAACCGTTGTTTACTTTGTCATCGTGGGATACACTAAAAGGCATAATATGGCAAGCATCAATAAAGTTGTGACCAAACGTACTTTCCAATCTCATTCCGGTGATACAACAAGTATTATTGTAAACTTTTGGAATCAATTTCTTAAATAAGCCTCCACGAACGAATACATCCTCTTCGGTTTCTATTCTAACCGTTTTGTACTGGGCTACCGGCTCATTTAATACATAATCCTGCAAATCGTGATAATATCCTTCACCTGATCGCTTGTTGTTAAAATATAATTGCTGTGTTTCCGGAAAGTAAGCAGAAAGTAATGCTAACAATATAGACTGCCGGGCGACTGGTTCGACTAGCAATTGAAACAACTCAGAATCGAAATGCCCATATTCCAAGACCTGGATCAGCGTATTCACACTTTTAATATGGGCGTTGATCTGGCAACCTGGTTTAGCAATTAATTGCCAAATGGGTTTGTTACCTATTTTCTCACTTTGCAAGTAGAAGAATGGCTGCGTGAAATCCGGCTGATGAAGGGTGCTAACCAATAATCGCCAATTCTCCTGGAATATGCCGACGAGTTCCGTATCGACAAAAACCTGGTTTGCGGTAATATGGCCATTATTGATCAATTCCAGCAGGGTTATCAGCAAAATTGGTTTGTGTGGCGCCAAGCCGTACTTTGTAATCCCACGCTTCAGGTGAGTAAGTTTATACAGGTAATCGTTTAAGTTCGGCATTCGGTTCCTTTCAGCGTATTCAAATATAAAATTTAAAATCAGTTCGCCACTTCGAGTTTCATGAGAAACGTACTGTCCAGTTTGCAGTGAGGACTCGCGGTTTAGTGCTTGTGAACGCCTCATCCTTATTCAACGCTTAAGCAACCAAGAGCGCTTAGCCGGATCAAATGTCAAGGGCGGGCCAACCGCTGAAAGCGGACACACCGGCCCGCTTGTATACCCTTGACGTTTGATTCCGGCGTGGGCTATCTTCGCGAGTGCGGGGAATAAGGATTTTTGTTTTTTCTTCACCAGAAGGAAAAACCGGCAATGTATACCTGCGGCCTGTTAGTTAAACAACCGTTGATTTCTATTCCAAATTTCCAGGTATAATTCCTTTTTTTCGGGACTTAGGAAGGATGCCGTGATCATTTCAGCAACTTCTTTATTACCGGAAGAAAATTTGTTATACGTATTCCTAACGGCGGTTTCAGGTATATTCATGCTTTTGGCCAACGCATCAAAATCAGATATTTTAACTCTTTTCTTTTTGCCGTTTATCGTCAAGGCCAGTTCTTCATCATCGGCTGGATTAACAAGATTTACATTAAGCAGGTCATAGGCTGGACTTAGACTTACACCCTCGTCAGTATGCAGCACAGCAAAGTTCTTCAGGTGCATATCATTGTTGCCTGTCAAAAAAGAAAATAACACCAGCTCAAAATAAGTCAGTGCATCAAACCCAGTTTGCGTACAGTATTTCAGGATAAGCTTGCCGATCTTTTCATAAGATCCCTTGTACTTATTTTCCGTTAAAAATTCAGAAAGCTGGCAGAAATCTTCCATGTGGATTTTATGGCCTTTCACCCGGTCAAATCGCTTGGCCAGATAAACCAGACTGCCATCTGACGCTTCTATTAAAGTATGATCGCAAACAGGCATTTTAAACAAGCCCGCCAAATGCATAGTCACATCTTCTGATTGCGGCATTTCCGGAAAATCAGGATGTTGTGGTTTAAGTATGTATTCTCCCCAAAGCCCTACTACAGTCAGCCGGTTATGTCCCTTCGTCTTTTCCAGCGTAACAGAAAGTTTAGGCTGAACTCCGGTCACAGCGATCCTTTCGTTGATGGTTTGTTCAGCCAACGTTTTCAAAAGTTTATTGTTCAATTCCAGCTCCGGTACTTTGGCCGAACCAAAAAATCGCCTTGAACATTTTTCATGATAAGACGACTCACCTGCATCCTGATAACAAAACCAACAATTTGCCATAGCTTAATCTATTTCGGGAATAACCGTTACCGCTCCGATCGCGTCCCTGCATGTTAATAGTAATAATTCAAACCGGTCATTACTTTTGACCTTCCAGTGTGTCGTTGCCAGATCCAATAGCCAGCCCTCTGGTATCAAGCCATCGAAAAAGGCAAACAATACTTTACTTTCATATTTCCGGGTTGACAATGGAAGCGTTAAGCTTACTGGCTTGGCATCCTTATGCTCCAAGTACTCCGCCTGGTAAGTAAATTCGTAACCATCATCAGTTTCCGCAAGCACACCAGCCAGCGCGTCCTGAAAATAAACTAAACCTTTCCTACTCATCGTTTTTTGCTTTTAATACCACCCCAAGTTCTGCGCCAAATAAGCTCAAGACCTGGTTCACTTTATCCATGCGTAATGTTGGTTTTCCCTGTTCCATCTCACGAACAACCCTAAGCCCAACACCTGCCTTTGCCGCCAGGTCTTCCTGTGTAAGATTTAACGATTTCCTTTTTTTCTTTAAATATTCCGATAACATATTTATACCCTTTCGGGTACAAATATAAATTAAATTTATTAATTATACCCTATCGGGATTATATCTACTATTGACGCCAGTATTATACCCTATCGGGATTAATAGTCGGTTTAAAATCAATTACGGTTTGAAGCTTTCAGCATCATTCTAAAAATACATCTACTTATCCGACTTTACCTTTTCCAATTTATCCCTGGCCGCTTTCAGTTCTTTATCCGCTTGCTCAGCCTGGGCTTGAGCTGCCATAACCGCCTCCTGTTTTTCCATTGCTTTTTCTGCCTGTTGGTTTAAACTCTTCGGGTCTTCCATTAACTTTTTTTCAATGGTTTTGGATACTTCAGGATAAAGCGCCTTAATCAGCCAGAAGTTATAGGCATCATTATTCAGCCTATCATTCTCGTGGTTTAGGTATAAGGCTGTACCAAAGGATAAGGATGTAACCACAAAACATACTACTACACCAATGATCAGGCTTTTTGACCAGGCTCCGAAATGGTGGCTGTTTTTTACCCCTATCACTTTAGGCACGGTAGCTACCAATTTTTTTACCTCGTCGATCTGCTGCTGGATCTTCGCATCATCATAACGTTTGTTAGCCTTTTCAATTCGGGAGGCAATCCGATCTAATGTCTCCTTATATTGCTGTAAAAAAGTTTTCAGAAACTCCGGCATTTCAGTTTCTACGACAGTCATCCTGGCAACGAAGCCCTGGATCAATTCTTCCAGCATCGTTACTTTTTCTTCTAATTCTTCAATTTGCATAACACTAATTTTTTGATGTTCATCCCATAATTAATTGATCGTTACCGGCTTATTCCCTGAGATTGGGACTGCTCCGCCTCATGCTTTTTTCGTTTCCTGCGCGCTATATCCGCATCACCCATCGGGTCGGGTGTTGCAGCTACAAATTGCGGTTCCAACAGAATTTGTAGCAAGCCTTTACCACCATCTAGACTATGGCGATATTCCGCCTGTACGCTCTGCCGGATAGATTCGCGCAGCTGGTTGGCCACGAATGGTTGATTTGCTTCCCTTGCTGCATGATATTGTTGTACCTGCTGGTTCCGGTTTAAAATCGCATCGATGCGAGCATAACTCAAACTGCGGTCAATGGCAGAGCCTTTCATTTTGAGGTCGCCTTTTTCAAAAGACACACCTTGCACTTCGCTGGTACCACTGCGGAATTTATAGTCGATCTTAATACCCTGCTTAGCCAGTTCTGCTTCCAATCCTTTCCAGGTGGTGGCCGTTTTCATCGCTGCCTTAATAGCATCATAGAGCACATACCTGATCTTCTCTTTGCCTTTCAATGCCTGGCGGTTCACCTGTTCTTTGCCTACGCCCAAATGATAGCCATACTTCAGGGTGATTTCCTTACAGGCTTTGACGTTTTTAGCGAAGTTGTTCTTATCACTAATCGTCTTACCGTTATTGTCCACCCGGTTATAGATCAAATGAAGGTGCGGATGAGCGCGGTCGCTATGGCGAACGATTACATACTGCGTATCACGGATGCCCACTTTTTCCATGTACTCCTTAGCCCGTTCTACCATGATGTCATCACTTAGTTTGGCTAAATCTTCCTTGCTCCAACTAAGTACCAGGTGACCGACTGCTTTACCCAATTCCGGCCGCATCTTTCGTTGCAGGTTAAAGTCGTGCGCCAAAGTACTTGCATTCTGCATCCGTACACCTGCCGCTGCCAGTATCTTAGCTTGCTGCTTATCCACCACATATCGTATACAGCCGCCGAAGCTTCTCCCGGTAATTGGCTTACCCATCATGGCTACTGATCTTGGTTAATAGTTCTTCGATCTGCCTTAGCATAGCCTGGCACTTTAACGCAAGGGAAAATAGCCCTACCACGTGTGCCAGATGGATGAGCTGGTTAAGGTTATTTGCCAGCCCAGCCAGCATCCTGAACCAGCCACTTTCTTCCGTGGTAAAGCGCGGAAAAACCTTAGCGCTTTTAGCAGCTCTTCGAAACCATTCACTTGGTTTCAGCCCGGCGTTCTTCGCCCGACCTTCAATCAAAATCCTTTCCGTAGGAGTTAAACGTACCATCAAAAGATCGCTCCGACGGATCGTTTTCTTTGGCCTTCCCGGTGTCCGCCTCTTTGGTAAATTGTTATTTTCAGCAATTTCTTTCATGTGTTCATTCCTTCCTGATTCTTAAAAAAGCCGACCAACGGGAGCGAGTTCCGGATCATCCCGCAAGGGGGTATCCGGGTTTTTGTATAGCAAAAACATTAACTCGCTCCACTTCGTCGCTCATGCTCCTCGTGTTACCCAGCTGTTTAGTAGCCGGGTGCATCCGCTGTTCAGTTATCCGGTTGTGTTGCTGTGGGCAAAGCCGGCATCACTGCTTTAAGTAATTTTTTCAAGGTTATCCGCCCAATAAATAAGGCTCCCTTTTGCGGGGTGAAAAGATGGCTGGTAACGGATATAGCCATACTCATCCAGCTCTCTGATACACTTGTGGTAAGTCGCAATGGATGCGATCTTACTATAAGCCATCACCGTTTTACGGGTGATGGCAAAGGGACTGACAAAGCCTCCTCGCTGCCAAAAAATAAATAAAGCTGTGAATAAGCTTACATGAGTTGCCAGTACCCGTTTATCGCTTCCCATGCGTTTGATCAGGTCGTTATAGCTTACTAATTTTTTTGAGATCATCATCTTTCGTTACCCTCCAAAATCTTGTTAATGTCTTCCAGCTTGTAATACATGATGCTACCTATTTTGGTAAAGCGCAGGGTACCGTTGATGCGTAGGTTCTGTAAGGTGCCGGGTGAGATATTCAGCATCTTCCTGACCTCGCTGCTTTTCAGCCATTTCTTGGATTGACCTTGTCCCGGCTGCATGATCTGTTTAAGTTCGTTGAGCAATTCGTTTTTAAATTCCCGTAGATCCTCGCGGGTGATTAGTTGTATAATATGGAGATGTTGACCATGTGATTCCGGGCCAAACTGACCAGGCAATTAGCTGACGAGGGGTGTGCAGCAAATGCTATAAAAGCGTTGTCAAAAGTAGTTATTTAAAAGGTAATTTCATTAAAGGCTGTTTTCCGGTTCAGCATTACGTTTTCTTCTCATGGATTCTCCCTTTAGTTCGATGCGGTGTGCATCATGAACAATCCTGTCCAGGATAGCATCAGCAATTGTTTTTTCACCAATTACTTCAAACCATTTACTGATAGGTAGCTGTGAGGTAATGATCAATGAGGTCTTTCCATGCCTGTCCTCAATGATCTCCATTAATGCAGCCCTGCTTTGTGCATCAAAAGGCTGAATACCAAAGTCGTCCAGTATCAGCAACTGCTGCCTTTCGATCTTAGCCAGTTCTTTGATATAGGAGCCGTCCGCTTTAGCCATTTTCAGTTTAGCGAACAACTTAGGGGTGCTGGCATACAGTACGTGATACCCTAACATACAAGCCTGGTAACCAATAGCAGAGGCCACATAGCTTTTACCGATACCTGTACTGCCAGTAATAAGCAGGTTCTCATTCCGGTCAATAAACGTACAGTCTGCCAGGCGCATGATCTGGTTACGGTCAATGCTCCGGTCAGCATGATAGTGTACGTCCTCTACAGAAGCTTTATAGCGGAACTTGGCATAGTATATTTGCCGCTCTATTCGCCTGTTTTGCCGGTAATCCCATTCGGCATCCACCAGGTGGGCCAGTAGTTCATCCGCTGTATAATCATTTGTTTTACCCGTTTCCAGGCTGCTTTTAAAGGCATGAAACATGCCGTAGAACTTCAACTTCCGCAGTTGATCTAAAGTGTTTGTGTTCATTTTATTTGTTGTTTAAAGGGTTATTTGTAATAATCTTCTCCTCGGATATTATCGTGATTAGGCATCGGCAGTTCATCGGCAAATATGCTTTCCTCATAGTTATCCATCTTGTTTTCAAGGATCTGTTGTATCGTTTTATAATTGTGTATGCCATAGCCAAGTGCCCTTCTGCAAGCAGTGGCCAGTCTTTCATTACCTGCCTTTTTTGCCAGGCTAAGAATACCGACACAGGATTTATAGGCTTGTTCCGGGTGTTGTTTACGGTCCAGTATCTTGAGGATATATAGCCTTACATCTTCGTGAATAGATGCGCCCCAACTCAAGAACTTATCCGGTGTCCATTCAGTTACAAAGCGGTGCGTAGAAGCCATGTGGTCATCATCGGTAGTACAGCTGTAGGGGCTTTTGATGCGTTTATGAAGCGCGATACGCTCGTAATTGGAGAATACCTCTACAATAGATTGAGAGTATAGCAGCTTTACCCGTTTACCAATATACCGGTAAGGTACGCTGTAATAATGCTTATCCGATCCAAGATTAACATGGCCGTTCTTCATTACTTTGGCATAAAACTGTTTTTTGAACTGGTAGCGCAGAACCGGTAAGGGCGCAAGCATTTGGCGTTCTATTTCCTCAAACTGTAGCCTCCGGCTGTAGTTACGTCCTTTCAGCAATTGGCTGTTATGTACCTCCAGCGCCTCCTGGATAGCAATATTGAGTTCTGCTAAGGAATAATAAGTAACCTTGTTTAAAGGGGCGTAAATACGGGTGTACATGATCTTAACCGCACCCTCTACCAGTGCTTTATCACGCGGGCGGTACGCCCGCGCAGGTAGTATAGTTGTCCCGTAGTGATCTGCAAAGTCCTCGAATGTTTCGTTCAACGTAGGTTCATAGCGGCTGCTTTTAGTTACTGCCGCCTTTAAGTTATCAGGCACAATGGCATCAGGAACGCCGCCGATATAATGCAGCGTATTCTCACAAGCTGCAATAAAGTCCTCTTTCTGCTGGCTCATAACAGCCTCTACGTAGGTGAGTTGGCTGGCTCCAAGAATAGCTACAAAAACTTCTACGGGTATGACTTCGCCTGTTTCTTTGTCTGTAAAGCTTAACTTTTCCCCTGCATAATCAACATACAGCTTATCGCCGACCTTGTGATCCATGTGCATGGTCGGGTTTACCGTAAGCTCGCACTATGCCCCATATTGACTTAATATTTGCGGTTTTGTACTTTCAGCATATTAAAGACAGGCAATATGCAAACAAGAAAAAGAAAGGGCAGACCAGTTTTGACTCGCAGTAAAGAGGAGATTTCTACATTAATGGCAGAATACGAGGAAAAGAAGTCGGAGATGAGCATTCCTGCTTTTTGCGAGCTTCACCTAGTAGGCAAGTCCACATTCTACAGCTGGCAGCGCAAGTACAGC
>JANXTT010000051.1 GCA_025352225.1 Mucilaginibacter sp.
GAACAAAGCCGAATTTGTTGACGCTATAGCTAACAAACAGTCGGTTTTTGTAACCATTGCGTTAACCGAGCAAACCATTAAAATAACCCATAATACGGCCATTGTACGGCATAAACTTGCAGCCCAAACTAACGATGGGGGCAAGCCAGGTACGGTAAACCTGGGTATTATGCTGGTTTTTGTTAAAGAACATGGCTTGTGGAAACTATTAGCCCGGCAGGCGTATAAATTGCCAATACTGTAGGTTAGATTGTTATTAAGCATTACCATTGATGAAAAACTTTGCAATTGTGGCTGCACTATTCCTTTTATTTGGAGGGATACAGTATAGCAATGCCCAGTCAAAACCATTTAAAGCTACTGCGAAGCAAATGGCCGCGCTACAGAAACAAGCTGATGAGCTAACTGCTGCCATGACGGCACAAAACTTTAAACAAGTGCTTACCTATACTTATCCTGCCATAGTAGAGGCCATGGGTGGTAAGGATAAGGCTTTGGAGAAATTTAAAGCCTCCATGGTGCAAATGCAAAGTCAGGGTGCCGCTATAAGCTCGGTAACTACGGGTGATATCAAAGAAATTGTTAAATCGGGTAAAGATTTGTATAGTGTGGTGCCTGATATTCTGCAAATGAAATTTAATGGCACTGTTATAACCCACGGGTCGTATTTATTGGCTATATCCCATAACAATGGCGTAAATTGGTATTTTGTTGATACCGCACCGTTTAAAAAGCAAAACCTCAGGAAGCTGTTTCCCACCTATCCACCGGGTTTAGTTATTCCGGAGATAAGCCGCTCAGGGATGGGCCAGGGTAATTGATGGTTAATTGCGGGGTTTTTATTATGAAACAGGTAATGTAAACCAAAAGGTACTGCCATTACCTAATTGGCTGTTTACGCCAATCTGCCCCTCGTGTTTTTTGATGATTTCGGCAGAGATATAGAGGCCAAGCCCCAGGCCAGAGCTTTGGATGCCATCTGTATCCACTCTATAGTATCGTTCAAATAAGTGCGTTAACTTATCGGTTAAAACGCCGGGGCCCTTATCTATTACAGATACTTTAACCATTTTGTCAATTTTTTCAATATGTATCCTGATGTTTTGAGACTCGGGGGCATATTTAATTGCGTTGTTAACAAAATTGATCAATACCTGATTTATCCTATCGGCATCGGCATAAACCTGAATATCCAAATCCCCGCTGGTAGTAATGGTATATTTACCTTCTATACGGATATAATTACAACACTCATCTATCAACTCCGACATGATGAATAACACCTTGTTCAGGTGCAGTTGCCCTTCGTTGATCTTAGTGGCATTTAACAAGTCGCCTATAAGCACGGTCACTTTATCTAAACTTTTATTCGCCTGTCCTATTAGTATAGGTAACATGGTTTGCGATGGGTTGTCTTTCATTTTGTTTAAAAGTTGTAACGAAGCTTTTAAACTGGTAATAGGTGTTTTAAGTTCGTGACTGGCGATACTTATAAAATCATCTTTTTGTTGCTGTAATAGTCTAAGCTCATGTATATCTGTTGCTGTACCTACCCAAAGCGGGGCTTTACCTTCTTCGTTTTTTATGGGCATTAACCGGCTTAGGTGCCATCTATAATGGCCATCTGAACCCTTAATGCGGATCTGAAATTCGCCCCCATCACTGGTTTTTCTGATTGATCGATATTGATCTAAAGTAAATTGCAAATCATCCGGATGGATTGCTTTTCGCCAACCCCATACTTTGGTTTGCTCGTAATTTACCCCGGTATAATCGTACCAACGCTGGTTATAAAAAGTAACTTCGCCTTCATAAGTGTTTGTCCAGGCTATTTGAGGGATGGTTTCCATCATATTCCGAAACCTGATTTCACTTTCAGCTAAAGCTTTTGTGCGGTTAGCTACCCGCTCTTCCAGTTCCTGGTTTAATTCTAAAAGGTCGTGGTTAATGTTTCTAACTTTTTCTTCCTGTTTAGTGAGCAGAATGGCATTAATATGAAGTTCATCATTGGCACGTCTTAACTCGCCTTGCTGAACCTTTAAATTTCCAGATAAAACGATGAGGTCTGATGCCCTGATTTCCTTTTCATTATTTTGAAAGGCAAGTTCTATATTAGCGATTACTAATTCGGCCGCCCTGTTTTCTTTCTCATCGTTTTGAAAGGCAAGCTCGATATTAGCGATGACGAGCTCTGCCGCCCGGTTTTCTTTTTCGTTGTTTTGAAAAACAAGTTCAACATTAGCGATCACCAGTTCGGCAGCCCGGTTTTCTTTTTCATTATTTTGAAAAACAAGTTCTTTGTTGGCGATAACTAATTCTGCAGCGCGGTTTTCTTTCTCCTCGTTTTGAAAAGCCAGTTCCTTATTGGCGATAACTAATTCGGCAGCGCGGTTTTCTTTCTCTTCGTTTTGAAAAACAAGTTCCTTATTGGCGATAACTAATTCGGCAGCGCGGTTTTCTTTCTCTTCGTTTTGAAAAACCAGTTCCTTATTAGCGATAACTAGCTCGGCAGCACGGTTTTCTTTCTCCTCGTTTTGAAAAGCCAGTTCCTTATTGGCGATAACTAATTCTGCAGCGCGGTTTTCTTTCTCTTCGTTTTGAAAAACAAGCTCTTTGTTGGCGATAACTAATTCTGCAGCACGGTTTTCTTTCTCTTCGTTTTGAAAAGCCAGTTCCTTGTTGGCGATAACTAATTCTGCAGCACGGTTTTCTTTCTCTTCGTTTTGAAAGGCCAGTTCCTTGTTAGCAATAACCAGTTCAGCAGCACGGTTTTCTTTTTCTTCATTTTGAAAAACAAGTTCCTTATTGGCAATAACCAGTTCAGCTTCCCTGTTTTTTTTCCTTACCTTTTGAAAAGCAAGTTCTTTATTGGCTATAACTAATTCGGCGGCGCGGTTTTCTTTCTCCTCATTTTGAAAAACAAGTTCCTTATTGGCGATAACCAGTTCAGCGGCACGGTTTTCTTTTTCTTGATTTTGATAGGCAAGTTCGCGCTTTGCAATCAATAGTTCAGCTGCTCTTTTTTCTTTTTCTACGCTTTGAAAAGCAAGTTTTTTGTTCGCAATAATTAACTCATCTTCACTGTTTTTTTTCATTTTTTTGCTTACAAAATTGTTGATTTAAATAGCGGATAAAAGGTGCTTATGATTCAGGATAGAAGAGAGTTTCCCTGTGGATCGGGATTAAAGGTAACATAATACCGTGGCTTTTTGCGTGTTTAAGCATATATATTTGTGAATGAGCAATGTTACTAGTATATTGCTTACCTGTTAGGCACATAAAATTAATAACAACCTAAACCGATTAAATGTTTTTCAGCATTTAGTGGCAACAAAACAACTAGCACTTCGTACTACATGTGATTTATTAATAGACATGCTTTTATATAATAAGGTTTTATATTCCCCTTTGATTTTTTTATGCTTGATGGTAAGTACTTCGTACAGTCAACCAAAAGAAATAGACAGCCTTAAACGCATTTTATCAAAAAACGCATTAAACGACACCAATAAGGTTAATATCCTTAACCAAATTGGGTTTAGTTATTATGGGGTAAACATTAATCAGCTTAAAAAATATGCCACTCAGGCACTTCAACTTTCACTTCAACTAAAATATGTAAAAGGCGAGGCGGGTGCTTATAAAAATATTGGTTTGGGATATTTGGGTACCAACGCCAATCCCATGGCATTGGTTTATTTTGATAAATCATTGAATATTTATAAAAAATTGAATGATAAAGTAAACTGTACCCGCATTTTAAATAACATAGGTTATTACTATGGCCGTATAAATGACCATAAACAAGAACGCTCTTATTTATTGCAAGCACTTAATGGAGTAAACGGCTTGCATAAATTTTTAATTGAAACCACGATACTTGGTAACCTGGGTAATAGTTTTGAAGCTGCTAATCAACCAGATTCTGCGTTGAAATATTACTTGCAAGCTTTTGATGCCCAAACAAAAGCTAAAGCTATCAACTCTAATATTACACCCTATTCTAATCTAGCTTCGGCTTATCTCAAACTGAAAAAGTACGATCAATCGCTTTTTTATTGTGGTAAGGTGTTGGGTATGATTAAAACAACCCACACCTGGCCCCCAAAAGATATTGCCGCGATATATTTAACCGTGGGCCAATTGAACTTTCAACTCAAGAAATATGCTCAGTCGCGCCAGTATTTTGACCAGAGCTTGGATATTGGACGGCGTACAGGTAACTCCGAAACCATATCAGAAGTTTACCATGGTTATTACCTGCTGGATTCGGTAAAAGGCAACTACTTACAGGCACTAACACTTTATCAACATTACGTGCGCTTAAACGATAGCCTTATTAATGCTAATAAAAGCCATATCGTGTCGCTATATGAGGTAAAGTTTGATTTGCAAAAGCAGGCCGCTGAAAATGAGCGGCTAAAAATTGAGCAGGAAAAAAATCAAACCATCATTAACCATCAACACACTGCCGAGGTTATATTGGTTGTTGGTTTAATTATCATAGCTATCGGCTTAATTTCATTAGTCAGGATTAACAATCGTGTAAAAGAGCAAAGTGCATTAATTTTAAAACAAAATAAAGTACTCGAAAACAATAACCTTGTAAAGGATAAATTATTTTCGGTTATATCGCACGATTTACGAAACCCATTTACCCAGGTTATTGGGCTATTGAGTTTATGGGAGGCGGGTGAAATGAAACAGGAAGAGATGTGGGAGATGACGCCGCTGGTAAAAAACAGGATAGTGCAAACGCTTAATTTGCTCGATAATTTATTGATATGGTCTAACAGTCAGTTACAAGGTTTTAACTTTAAACCTTTGCCATTTAATTTGGAGGGGGTTGTAAACGAAAACATCCAAACATTTGAAGGGTTGATCGCTCAAAAAAAACTTAAAGTTGTAAACGCAGTAAAGCCCGGTACCATTGTTTATGCCGATAGTGAAATGATTAAAGTTGTGCTGCGCAATTTAATATCCAACGCGGTAAAGTTTACACCGGCCAATGGTTCTATCTGCATAAAAAGCAGTATTGAAAATGATGAGTTAATAATAGCTGTTGAAGATACCGGCATTGGCATAACGGAACAGGATCAGGTAAAGATTTTTTCGTTTACCAGCCATACCACACTGGGAACTGATAAAGAAAAGGGCACTGGCATAGGGCTTAAAATATGTAAGGATTTTATTGAGTTTAGTAAGGGGCGCATTTGGATGGAGAGCAAAGTAAACGAGGGTAGTAAGTTTTATGTTTCTATACCAAATAGCATTAATCCGGGCTAACCCATTAAAAGCAACGTGATGCTTTGGCCTTACCTCTTTTATTAAAACTTATCTTTTTATTGCTTGTTGTAACAGGCAATGAACCGTTTGCTAAAAAAACTCGAAAAAATTGGCCGCGACCCGGTAGTTACCGCGAAGGCGGTAGGCCTGCGCTACATGTGCGATTCTACACCGGGCTATACACGCAAACTCATTAAAAATGGTTTCGCGTTTTATGATAGTGAAGGTAAGCCGGTTAAAGACAAGGAATTATTGGCCCGCTTTAAAAAACTGGTTATACCCCCGGCCTATACCAATGTGTGGATATCGCCCTACGAAAACGGACATTTGCAATTTACCGGTGCCGATGCCGCCGGGCGTAAGCAATACCGTTACCATCCCGAGTGGAACAAGATTCGCAACCATTCCAAGTTTCACCGTATGCAGTTGTTTGCCAGTTATTTACCCACCATACGTGAGCAGGTAGCCAAAGATTTGGCGCGCCACGAGTTAGGTTACGAAAAAGTGTTGGCATTAGTGGTTAAAGTAATGGAGTTAACCAGCATCAGAGTAGGTAATGATGCTTATAAAAAACTTTATGGCTCTTTTGGTTTAACTACTTTGCAAGACAGGCATGTTAAAATTGAAGGTGCTAACCTGCGGTTTGAGTTTAGAGGTAAAAAGGGTGTTTACCAAAAAATATCGCTGCAAAGTAAAAAATTGGCTAAATTGGTTAAGCAATGTCGCGATATCCCCGGCAAGGAACTTTTTCAATATTACAACCACGATGGTAAACGTTGTACAATTGGCTCGGGGGATGTAAACCATTATCTTAAAGAAATTACCGGGCAGGATTTTACCGCCAAAGATTTCCGCACATGGGCAGGCAGTGTGAGCGCGTTATACGCGTTTAAAAACGCCGGCGGGTTTGATACCGTTACAGAGTGCAAAAAGAAGATAGTTAGCGTGCTTGACGAAGTTGCCATTAACCTGGGTAATACCCGTACGGTATGTAAAAAGTACTACGTGCATCCCGCGGTTATTAAAACGTACGAAGAAGGCACTATATTTAAATATATTGACCAGCTTGACGAAAGCGAAGACACAAAAGCAGCTGAACTTAATTTTGCCGAAAGGGTATTATTGCAATTGCTGGAGGGCGAGGGATTGATGAAGGCCGGGTAATACTTCTGGGTTAAACCCTGTTGCCAATTAGGCTTTCACCTTCAATTTTCTTTTGCAGTTCTAGTATGCCGCCAATTAAGGCTTCGGGCCTGGGTGGGCAGCCTTGTACATAAACATCAACAGGGATAATACGATCAACCCCTTTTACAACATGGTAGCCATGCTGCCAATACGGGCCGCCGCAATTGGAGCACGATCCCATCGAGATTACGTATTTAGGCTCCGGCATTTGTTCGTAAAGGCGTTTAATACGTTCGGCCATTTTAAAGGTTACGGTACCTGCAATAATAATTACATCTGCCTGGCGGGCCGATGGCCGTGGGAAAACACCAAAACGATCCAGATCATAAGTTGATGCAAAAGAGCCCATCATTTCAATGGCGCAGCAGGCTATACCAAAGCTTAAAGGCCATAATGATGATAAGCGCGACCAGTTTAGCAAGTCGTCCAGCTTGGTAATAATAATACCTCCGCCATCGTTTATATCGTTACTCATTAGTGGTTTTTTTAAAGGATGGCTTAAACATGGGCTTTCTTGGTTCAGCAGCAACGGAGGGGTTAGTAGTTTCGCCGGATGTAACCGTTGCTAACTCCTTCTTTGTTTCGGCAGTAAATGGTTTTACCTGATAACTGCTTTGTTCCTTATTTAACTGATCGTATAAAGATTGCGGGATATGGCTGTCTACCGATGGTAAAATTGGTTTAGCTTTTATCCAATCCAGATCACCTTTTACCCAAACGTATACCAATCCTAAAATTAGGATACCTAAAAATATAAACATTTCTATCAGGCTCAGCCATCCCCAACGAGGGTCGGCTTTGATAATTTCGTGATTGCCAAATACCGTGGCCCATGGAAAAATGAAAACCATTTCAACATCAAACAATAAGAATATCAATGCAATAACATAAAATTTGGGGTTAAACTGGATCCAGGAGTTACCTTCGGGTTCTTCGCCGCATTCGTACGACATCAGTTTTTCTGGCGTGGGGTTATTTGGGGCCAATAGCTTAGCCGCAAAAAATGTTGACCCTACCAAAACAAAACCCGTAATTAAAAAGATAAGTATCTTTCCAAATTCTGATATTTGCGAAACTTCGGACATGCCAGCAAATTTAATAAAACAAACTCATTTTGATGCCATAATTATTGGCGGCGGCGCCTGCGGACTAATGTGTGCCGTTCAGGCCGGGTTTTTAGGCAAAAGGACGCTCATATTAGAAAAAGCAGATAAGCCCGGTGCCAAAATATTAATCAGCGGGGGCGGGCGTTGCAATTATACAAACCTGTACACATCGCCGCAGCAATTTATATCAGCAAACGAGCATTTCTGTAAATCGGCTTTTTCGCAATGGACGGTTGACGATACCATTTCCTTTTTTGAGACCTATGGTATTGAAGGTAAAGAAAAAACACTTGGCCAGTTATTTCCCGTTAGTGATAAAGCTAAAGATATAGTTAACGTGTTTGTTACCCTTTGCCATGATATGGAGCAGCAAATTTGGTGCGATACCGAAGTTAAGTCGGTTGAACAAATACCAGGCGGCTTTAGCGTAACTTTTGAGCGCGACGGAAAAATGGAGCGCCTGGAAGCGGCCAAGGTAGTTATCGCATCGGGCGGATTGCCCATTGCCAAAATGGGTGCCACTGATTTTGGCCTGCGTACCGCCCGGAAACTGGGTTTAACGCTTACAGAAACCGCGCCAGCACTGGTGCCGTTAACCATTACGGGCAAAGATCAGGAATGGTACGAGCAACTATCTGGCAACAGTATATTTTGCGGGGTATCAAACGATGAGATTAGTTTTGAGGAGAATATATTGTTTACCCATTGGGGATTAAGTGGCCCGGCTATTCTGCAAATATCATCGTACTGGCGGCCGGGGCAATCAATTGAGTTGGATATGCTGCCAAACCACAACATATTGGAACTGATAGAAACAGAGCGGCTGCAGAATGGTAAAAGGCCGTTAGGTGGTTTATTGGCGCATTTATATACCCGAAAGTTTGCCGACGCGCTAAGCAAGTATCTGCCAATAGAAAAAAATATTTCATCGCTTACCAAGCAGGATATGGAAACCATCAATAACCTCATCCATCATTTTAAAGTGAAACCTGCGGGCGATAAAGGTTATGATAAAGCCGAGGTGATGCGAGGCGGCGTTGCAACTAACGAGCTATCATCCAAAACATTGGAGGCAAAAAAAATACCCGGCCTTTACTTTGGCGGCGAATGTGTTGATGTTACCGGCTGGCTGGGTGGCTACAACTTTCAATGGGCCTGGGCCTGTGGTTTTGTAATTGCTCAGTCGCTATAAAAATAATTATCTATTAAAATAGTAGACTTTTTTTGAAATTCATTAGGAGGTAATAGTTTGTAATTATATATTTGTCCTATTAAAACGATAGATATTATAGAATATATACAATATGAACACTTTTTTATTTGTCCCCGGCCCCAAAAGCTCCTTCATCGCAATTATACGCTCACTATTCCTTTTAACTTTATTATTATCGGCATTAGCTTCAAAGGCGCAACAGAACGAAGATCTGCTAAATTTACTCATTCAAAAAAAACTGATCAGCAAGCAGGAAGCGGATTCTATCCGTGCCGACCAGGCTGTTAAGGATCAGGCAAAAAGGGAAAAAGACAGTCAGCATAACGTTACCTTTGGTAAAGGCTTCCAGGTGGGCGGGTTGATACAGGCCAGGTATCAAACGTTTCAGCAAAATGGTGTAAACGACGCGTTCGACCTGCACCGAGCCCGGCTTGATATAAAAGGTAATATTACCACCAACTGGGATTATGATTTGTACACAGAATTTGCAAGTGGCACAAAATTATTAGATGCTTACGTTTCGTATAAACTTAACGACAATTTTAAGTTTACCGCCGGGCAATTCAAGATCCCTTTTTCTTTAGAAAATTTAGCATCCGATTCGCAGTTGGAGTTTATTGACCGTTCGCAGGTTGTTGAAGCATTAACTTCACGATCCAAGGATGTTATAGGCAATAATATTGGCCGCGATATTGGCGCGCAATTGAGTGGCAGTTTTTTGAAACTGGACGGCCGTTATATTTTTGATTATTCGATAGGGGTATTTAATGGCGCGGGTTTTAACGTTGGTACAGATAACAATAAAAATAAGGATATTTCCGGGAGGTTAGTTGTACACCCGGTTAAGGGTTTGGATTTGGGCGTGAGTTTTTATGAAGGCGAAGGCGTTTGGGGCATACCAACCACAACGCAGGACAGAAACAGACGTGGTATTGACGCCAAATTTGTTACCGGGCCATTATCGCTAACGGCAGAATACATTAAAGGTACAGATGGCGCGATTGACCGTGATGGATACTATGCCCAGGCCGGTTATTACGTGTTACCTAAAAAGTTGCAACTGGTAGCCCGGGTTGATAATTACGACCCCAATAAAAGCCTTTACACCGATCGCAGCACCATTTACGCTGGTGGGGTAAACTACTTTTTTAACAGTTGGGCAAAATTAGCTGTAAACTATCTTTACAAGCATGAGGAAGTAGTGCAGATTCAAAACAATATTCTTGAGGCACAATTACAATTGGTTTTTTAATCAGCTAATGCTTTGGCAATTAAAGCCTTGGTTTCTTCGCTGAAATTTAACTGTAAGGCAGCCTGATGCCCGGGCTCGCTCATTTTTTTCCATGTTTTTTTGAGGATATGGATGAGCTTTTCTTCGTTATGCTTTTGGATAAAATCTTCAAATTGAAATTGCAGGAACACCAGGCATAAGGCGTTTTCCATTAACTGCACTTCATCATCGAGCTTTATTTTCTGTTTCAGGATGATCTTTTGTACATGCGCTACTGTATCATCCTGATAGCCGGCCTGCAACATTAACTCGCCGGCTGTTGAGGCATGGAACTTTGCCA
>JANXTT010000040.1 GCA_025352225.1 Mucilaginibacter sp.
ATTAAACCAAATATTAAAAACAAATACTTCTTCATTTTTTTTAAGGGATGTTTAAGTGAAACATGAGCTAATATAAGGCTAATATCCAAATGTGTCAACTGGTTAAAAAAAAATCGGACATTTTAAAAAAGTATCAAGTAGCTAGTATCAGGTATCAAGTATTTTTTTCAATGTGGACATGGGTATTTTTGGGTATATTTAAAAAAGTATCAAGTCACTAGTATCAAGTATTTTTTTTTAAAATAACACATGGGTATTTATGGGTGTATTTAAAAAGGGCTGTCATGCTGAGCCCGTCGAAGCATGGTGTGCGGGCCTCTGCGCTCCGTTCTTCGACAGGCTCAGAATGACACCCAGCGCACTTTTAACTTTTAACTTTTGACTTTCGGCTTTTGGCTTTTGGCTTCTGACTTTCGACTTTCGACTTTTGGCTTTCGGCTTTCGGCTTTCGGCTTTCGGCTTTCGGCTTTCGGCTTTCGGCTTTCGGCTTTTCCTCCCTCATAACTATACAAGATACTGAATTTTGGTGGCATAGGCAAGAAACAGGATGTAAGAATTATGATCTCTTCTGGCTCAAGTATGTCGGTCGGGCAAGAGCGATAGCTACTTGCCTAAATAATTTATGCCTGATCTGCGATGTTACAATTTGAGATTATTGTTTATCTTTAAGCGTGAGTTCAAAATCCTATCCTTGCGCAACTATCAAGCGAGGGCAGAGCGATATCTACTTTTGTCTAGAACAGGCACAAGTAGCCTATACACATATGCCAACCCGACATACTTTCGCCAGGAAGGGAAATTTACCTTGAAGGAAAAGGAATAATGAAGGAAGAACAAATAAGCACAGGATATACCGTAATACTACAAGGTGTTATAGGTTCCTTTATTGTACTATTATTAGCCATGATCGGGTTTCTACTTAGAAATACGACATTGGATACCACTGCTTGGATTATAATGTGTTGTATCATCATTTTTATTATAGTCTTATTTTGGCGATTGTTCTCTTTTGCAGATGTATACGTGTCGTCAGATCAAATAACCTATAAAAAAATTATTGGCATAAAAAGCGAGCCCTTATCAGCTATCAAATCGATAAATGAAGGTCTTTTTTCGTTTAATTACTATATTGAATTTAAGGATGGTAAAAAAGTATATTTTCAGCTTAAGCCCGGGGATATGTTAAAACGTTTTACAAGTCCGAATGCTGACAGTGTACTGGATAGTCTTAAGAAAAAATTAAAGCTGGTATAATGAAACTTTCAAATCTAAGTGTAATCAATATTATTAGCTGGCTTCAGATCCCCAATACTGGCGCAAAGTATGAAGCGAGGGCAGAGCGATACTTTGTCTAGAACAGGCACCAGTAGCCTATACACATAGCCAGCCCGACATACTTTCGCCAGGAAGGAGAACATGCGAGAAGATTAAAACTGATAGAAAACACCTTAAAAAAATAGACTATGGAAGGATTGTTATTAATTGATTTAAATGAAGAGCATACTTGCTTTCATGTCGATCAGTTGAAGAAAAAAATCACTATTGATAACATTGTATTTGATGAATATGAAGACAATGACTATTCAGGCTTTTATGACTGGATGCGAAACTCTTTAGGTGAAATCATCGGATTACGATATACAAGGCTTGATGTATTTGAACCAATTATAATTACTGCGTTGAAGAAGTTGCCTTACTTAAATTTCACCTACGAGAAAATAATTGAAATCTATTTTAATCCTAATCGTGATTATATTGAAGACAATTCTAATGACCAAGATTTTGGTGTCTGTAAAATGTATGTTTCAGCAAATCAAACGTATGCCATATTGCTTGATATACTTTACTTAACACCTGATGAATTTTCGAGCATTAAATTAAATTGATTGAAAATAACAAAGCACATTCTGGAGCATTTAGGGTGGGTTTTCGGGTAAAGGAGCAGCAATTTTTAGATCAATTATATCTAATCATACATTTGTCGATGGGAACAAAAGGACAGCTGTGGCCGCACTTAAATTATTCGCGAAAATAATGGGTATGGAAACGGCTAGTGATGCTCAATTATTAAATGTTGCGAATCAAGTTGCAACTGGAAAAGTAACAGAGGTATCAAAAATTGCTTCGCTAATATTAAAATAAGACGATATGGAACAGATTAAAAAAGAATTGTTCATTTTGTGTGACCAACAGGAGGAGTTAACCAATGAACAAATAATGGCCATTTTTTTCCAGATAGGACTGTTAGGCGATATATTATTATTAAAGAACGACGGGATAAGAATTGAGAATATGTTTTCAATCGTTATTATTGGAGGTAAGGGCGTTTTTGAAAACATTAGAGTTGACGGAAGCAATTTAAGTCAAATTGTAAAAACGGCTATTTCAAAATATATTAAACATTAAAGATAGATTAATTATTGGGGTAACGTATCCAATACTGGCGCAAGTATGAAGCGAGGGGCAGAGCGATGGCTACTTGTGCCGCTCTCGTCACCAAAATCAAACAAAACCAACCAACCACCCTCCCATCCACCACCATTCCCGTAAATTTATAATTGGTAACATTTGGTACCTAATTAATTAACAAATGTACTATTGCTATACCAGGCAGAGCAATAACTTTACGGCATTGAAACCATATGGCTGGCAAATTTTACTTAATTTACATATAGTTTTATAAACGCCCGCTGGTATAGCCTTTTAAACAGAATCATGAAACAAAGTTTTGCTTATTTTCTCTTGCTTTTCGCATGCACAAGCCTTTGCGCGCAGCCATCCCGTACAGTTTCCGCTTTCGATAATAATTGGAAATTTTACTTAGGCGACCCGGCTGATGCCGAAAAAGAGAACTTTACCGATACCAACTGGCGCACCTTAAATTTACCGCACGACTGGAGTATTGAGGATTTAGCTCCGCAACCGGGCAAAGATGCCGCCATTGGGCCGTTTAGCAAAAAAAGCACAGGTGGCGATGCTACCGGGTATACCGTAGGCGGCACGGCATGGTATCATAAACATTTCGTGCTGGGCTCCGCGGCCCATAAAAATGTAACTATTTATTTTGATGGCGTATATATGAATTCCGATGTATGGCTCAACGGCCATCATGTGGGTAATCACCCCTATGGTTATACCGCTTTTAGCTATAATATTACCCCATACCTTAAACCGGCAGGGCAGCAAAACAACATCGCCGTAAGGGTAAGTAACCAAGGGCGAACAAGCAGGTGGTACAGTGGCTCGGGTATTTACAGGCATGTATGGCTGGTAACAACAAATCCTGTACATATCAAACAATGGGGCGTGTATATTACATCGCCGGTAGTATCAAAATATACAGCCGCGGTTATAGCTACAACAAGCATCATCAATAACGGATCGGGCGGTGCCGCCCTGCTTAAAACCGATATCATTGATAAAAATGGAACAACCGTGGCCAATGCCCAAAAAAATATCGACCTTAAAGATACTGGCGAAATAGCCCAAAAGGTTAATGTTTTAAGGCCGCATTTATGGTCGATAGAAGATCCATATTTATATCACGCGGTAACTTCGCTTATCCGCAACGGTAAGGTAACCGATAAGGTGAACACCAGTTTTGGTATTCGCTCTATCGAATTTAGCGCCCAAAAAGGGTTTTTATTGAACGGAAAGAAAACATTGCTAAAAGGAGGTTGCATACACCACGATAACGGTATTTTAGGGAGCGCGGCATTTGACCGTGCCGAAGAGCGAAAAGTGGAACTTTTAAAAGCTTTTGGTTATAATGCCGTACGTGCCGCGCATAACCCGCCGTCGCAGCAATTTTTAGAGGCCTGCGACCGTTTAGGCTTGTTGGTAATTGACGAGGCTTTTGATCAGTGGAAACTTCCTAAAAATGATAACGACTATCATCTCTATTTTGATAAATGGTGGCAAACAGACCTTAACTCGATGGTTTGTCGCGACCGTAACCATCCTTCGGTAATTATATGGAGTGTAGGCAACGAAATACGGGAGCGGGTTGACCCATCGGGGATCGTCATAGCCAGGCAGTTAGCTAACCAGGTGCACCACCTTGATGCCAGCAGGCCGGTAACGCAGGCCATTTGTGTGGTATGGGAACATCCTAAATACCCCTGGGATTCTACTGCTACGGCGTTTTCGCAGATGGATATCAGCGGGTATAACTATCAATTGGCCAACTACACCCGCGATCATGCTAAATTTCCAAACCGGATTATAATGGGTACGGAAACTTTCCCCAAAGAGGCACTCGAAAACTGGGCACAGGCCGAAAAATACCCCTGGGTAATTGGCGATTTTGTTTGGACCGCTATGGATTATTTGGGCGAGGCTGGTATAGGCCATAACAGTTTAGATTCTTCAAAAACATTTACCATGCCCTGGCCCTGGTTTAATGCAAATTGTGGCGACATTGACCTGATAGGCCAGAAAAAGCCCCAATCATGGTATAGGGACGTAGTTTGGAACAGGAGTAAAATGGCCTTGCTGGTGCATGCGCCTGTTGCCGCCGGACATAAAGATGTACCCAGCGACTGGGGCTGGGCCGACGAATATCCTTCGTGGAATTTTTTGGGCAACGAAGGCAAACCCCTGCAGGTAAATGTTTATAGCCGTGGTTTCAGTTCAATAGCTTTAAAACTGAACGGAAAAAAGATCGATGAAAAGCAAGTGCCGGCAACAGGCATTACTACGGGCTTTTCGGTAAACTATCAGCCGGGTATATTAAAAGCTATTGGCCTGGTTAATGGCCACCCTACAGATTCCATATTATTAAGCACCACCGGGGCACCCAATAAAATAAGGCTTACCGCCGATAGGAGCACCATTCATGCCAGCTTAAACGACCTTAGTTATGTAACAGTAGAGGTTACAGACGCGCAGGGCAGGGTAATTCCTGATGCTAATATCCCCATCAGCTTTAGCGTTAGCGGCAATGGGGTGGTCTTAGCTAGTGGCAATGCCAACCCTACAGACATGGCAAGCTTTCGCAAACAAGTAAGCAACCCCTACCGGGGTAGGTGCCTGGTTATTATTCAGCCAAAGGGGAAGCCTGGCCGCATCAGTTTAACAGCCACATCAGCCGGATTAACTAATGGCAATATCAATATAACCTCAATTAAAGAGTGATAACGCATCTTTACTAAGTACCATTAGTTTGTTTGGTTTACAGAAAAAAACCTGCTTGAAAACAAGCGATCCATACCTAACCAGGGTATGGATCGCTTGTTTTTTGCTTTAACACAGTGGTATCTAATTATATGATACTACCTGTTTTCCAAATTAATTACGTTAGGATTTTGATAAACATCTTTTAGATGCTGGTCAGAGTTGCCAACGCTGATATCATACCACGACATGAAGAACGACCAACTTGCACCAACATTAATAGCTGCCTGCACATCGGGGATAGGGCCGTTTTCCGACATCGCTATCATCTTTTTAGCTCCGGTAATAGCGTAGTCCTTATTAAATTCAATTGCGTCAGTAGTATAAACAAAATTACCTGGGTATGAGTCAATGCTCGCTATGTCGACAAAATCATCACCGGGATACCAGGCTGCATCATTCCCGTTCCACATCCATATCAGGTTATGTATACCGTGATGATTCACCAGCCTGTCATACATTAAAGTCCACAATGCTTTATAAGCGGCCGGCCCTTTAGCGCTCCACCAGAACCAGGTACCACCAGCCTCATGTAATGGCCTCCAAATTATGGGCACACCTGCATTACTTAATTTTTTCAGCTGAACCGCGATGGAATCAATATCACTTACGGTCGCTTTGTTTTCTACTGTACCTGCAATAACTGCCTTAGTTACATCAAAAGTAGTGTATTGCTGATAAAACGTATTGGTACCAACGGTTCCGCCAGTGGGTGAGTGCCAATGCCATTGAAAGTCAATTATCGCCTTTTTATTAGTACTGTTATACCAGTTAATGGCATTTGGAACGTTAGGGCTGCCATTATACGGCCCAAAAGCAAAACCGCCGTTTGCCCAGCTGTAGGAATACGCGGGGCTATAAGGCTGCATGTCATAATCCCTGATAAGCGGGGTAAAGCCGGTTACCAGTTTAATGTGTGCAAAGTCAGCATCGTTATCAGTTTGCCCCGAAATAGTTTTGGTTCCGAATTGTGAAAGCAAGTAAGCATATAAACTTTTTGCCCCCTCGGTTGAATTGGCATCAACTGGTGTTTTAGAAATCGTATAAGCCATTTTCGTGCCCGTTGGTTTGGGCTTTACTTCAACTGCTGTATCTGTAGCAGAATTTTTGCTGCACGATATCAGGCACAACACTATCCCCGTTAAGGAGAAATAGATCTTCTTCATATTTTTAATAATTGGTAATTAATTTCTTACAATTTAGCTATCCTAAACTTGGATGATTATAACTATTGATAATGATTACCGTGCAAATGTTAACCATTAATCAAAAACCTGATTTACAGCGTATTAAATTTACTCACATGCAATACATACCGGTAACCCCGTAAACTACAATGCCCGGGGCATGTAGCCACGGGCATTGGTTTTAAAAATCATAAATATATTATTTCACAACTTTCACTATCCGGATATTATCAATAGCTATATCAAAGTTTGTTACAGGAACTAAGGAATTATTAAGGAAGAACCCTAAACGATCATTCCCCGAATTACCGATCAGACCCGCTACTGTTGGATAAGCATCCCCTGTACCGTCAATATACGCTGTAGGGCCGGAGGAAGGTTTACTTTTGAAACTTGATAGCGGTAACGTAACGGTTACCCATCCTGTGGTTTTATAGCTCCATGCGGGTAAAAATGGCTCATACCTGCAGGTATGGTTCCAGCTCCAGTCGTGCACAAACATGCAACCACCTATCCAAGGCTGTTTTACATATACTTCAAATTTAACCGCCCAATTTGTGATAGGGTCGTTTGCATTAGCAGCAGGCAACCATTGGAAATAATTTAATACCAGGCGACGGCCCGGGCCGCCATCTCCCCAATTACCGGCACTCATGCTTGGGAAAGACATACGTGCGTAATTACCATGATTACCCGGGTAAAGGCTGGCGTCGTTTATAATAGATGCAGTTGAGTTGTATTGATCGTTAATGTTTTTATCATCAAAATTACAAACCACATCTGCAAAATCATTCAGCATACTGATAGAAGTACTTGTACCATATTTAGTAACTATGGTTATGGGGCCTGTTTGATTGGTAAAACCGCTGGGTAACACAAAGGTTGAAGAGTTGCCTCCCGGGTCAGAAACAATACTAGCTGCCGGTACCTGGATATTACCCGGCAAAGTAAGGCTGGTAATAGCAAACAGGCCATTGCCATAAATGGATATTTTATCGCCAGGGTTAGGCATCTCATTTGAGATGCCGTTTATAACAGGGGCAGGAGCTGCAATTGGGAAGCTTAACGTGGTAGTTCCTCCGTCGGTAACAACCTTCACCGTATTAAAATCAGCAGCGGATATGCTTGCGAACGGTATATTTGACGGAACCTGCACCACAAAATTATTAGGTGAACTATAGGTAGGATTAAAAGTTCCAGGGAAACCGTCAAAATAAACGGCTTGCATATTGTTTAGATTTTTACCCTGAATAACAATATAATCACCTGGCCTGATTGCATTGATGGCACTGTCCTTAGATATGACACTATCTACCCCTTTTACTTTATATAACCTAAATCCGGTGATAGATGGTTGCCCATTGGTATTACTCTTTTTACAAGATACTTGCAAAACTGTAATAACTATTGCCACAATTAGCAATGTTATAGCTGTTGAGTTAATTGATAACTTTTTCATTTTTTAAAAAGTATATATGAGTTAATTTTCCGTTAAAATTCCTTATTGGCAAATCAATAATAAGGTACTGCAGGTTCTAATAATTTAGGATTGCTGGTTAAATCGGCTGCAGGATAGCCCAATGTCCAGCTTTGTGGTTGCACAGCGGTAACAATTGGAAGAACCTCATTATATTTAGGGTCGCCTTTTGCGTAGGAGGCCATATTGCGATGTTGCGCTAATACAAAAGCCAATGCTGCGGATGGATTATAATCATGCCATCTTTTTATATCAAACCAAAACTGATTTTCTCCTGCCAGTTCAACCCGTCGTTCGTTAAAAATAGTTTGAAAATCAAGCGAAGCAACTGCGGGTAGGCCGGCGCGTGTGCGTACTTTGTTAAAATAAAGCAAGGCATCTGCATCTGTTGTTGACGCGTTTGTACCCAAAGTTGCTTCGGCAAGTACCAAATAAACATCCGAAAGCCTTAGCAAATAGTTGGGTATATTGCTATGCTGCGGGGTGATATTTGCACCATTGTTGGCTAACGGCCCGCCGATAACATATTTTTTTACATATAAACTACTGGTATCTGTCATGGAATAACCATTTGGGTTTGGAGTAGTAACCAATTCCGAATAGATATCTCCGGCCTGCATAAATGTAGGTTTACGACGTAAATCTGATGAAGAATAAAGTTTGGCAAGATCCGCGCTAACGCGATAACCGCCCCAGCCACCTCCACCTACATTGTCAATACTGGCATCGGCTTCAATTTGAACCTGGCGCTGATCGTTATTACCATACGGCGCGGAAGGATCAACAGACCATTGCAAACCAAAAAGGCATTCCGGATTATTGTTATTCTTACTTAAAAATATATCCGAATAATTGGACATCAAATTCAGCCCGCTATGTGCAGCTACATCAAGCGCCATGTTTCTGGCACTATCTAAATCACTTTGAACCCGCGTACCACTTATACCGGCCTTGGTTAAATATACCTTAGCAAGCAACCCTTCGGCAGACCATTTTGTAACACGGCCAGGTTGATCTGTTAATGGCAGATTGGCTGTCGCGTAATTTAAATCATTGATAATGAGCGTATATACATCCTTTACAATGTTGGCATTTACGTTAGCATTGAATGCCAGTTTGCTATTGTCTTCAATGATAGGCACCGGGCCAAAAATCTGTACTAACTGAAAATAAGCTATTGCACGCATAAAGTGAGCCTCGCCCAGGGCTCCTGTTTTAGCAGCACCTAATGAAGCAGGGGTTTGTTTGCTTATATTGATCATAGTTGTATTGGAGTTCGCTATCACATTGAATAATGACGACCAACCATACTTGGTATCGGCACTGTTAGATGGTACCGCAAAGTTTAAAAAAGCTGTTGGCCCACCATTCCAGGTATAGGTAATAATGTTGTTAGATTGCACTTCTCCAATCTCATAGGCAAAGGGAAAGTTATAGTCAAACCAAGGCTGGCCATATAAGTATGCAGTTGCCATCCTTAATTCACCCGGAGTTTGATAAAAAGTACTTGTGGTTAACGCGTCCTGAGGGATACCTTTGTTTAAAAACTCTTTTTTACAGCTATTAAGTATTATTGCCGTAAATAAAGATAGGATTAAAAGTTTTTTTGATAGTTTCATATTGCTAATTTTTTAATATATTAAATACTATAAGCCAACATTGAATCCGAAAGTGTAGAATCGCGGATTTGGGTAGTGCCCATAATCAATACCTGTAGTAAGTGAGTTAGTTCCGTTACTGCTTGGCAAAGCACTGCCAATTTCGGGATCAAAGCCAGTGTACTTGGTAATTGTAAATAAATTGGTGGCACTAACATACACCCGAACTGAATTTATTCTCATCTTGGTGAGCCAGTTTTTTGGTACAGTATAACCAACATTCAGATTTTTCAACCTAAGGTACGATCCGCTTTCTATAGCATTACTTGAAACGGCTGTGTTTGGATTACCAGATATCCTGATAGCCGGAACAGTTGAATTGGGATTTATAATATACACGTTATTAGGATCTGTAGCAGAGCCATTAGGATCAACCAAACCAAGTTTTGTATAATCAAGCACACTCGAGAAAAAATTATTACCTGAAAGGTTTGGATCATTATGCTTTACGAGTTCATAATTCAGAATTTTGTTTCCATAATTACCATTGAAGAAAACCGTAAGATCAAAATTCTTAAATGTAAAAATGTTATTAATACCATATTGCATTTTAGGTATTGGCGAGCCCAAAAAGGTTTGGTCGCTTTGATTTATAACACCGTCAGGTTTGCCATCGGGGCCACTAATATCTTTGTATTTTACATCACCTATCCAGGCACCGTTGCGGGGGTCTATGGTTACACCTGCGGGTTTGGCAGATTTAGCCAGATCTGCACCATTCTTGTATAGGCCATCTGCTATGTAACCATAAAACTCGCCAATTCCGCCGCCAACCGCGGTACGGCTAACAGAAATTTGTCCATTATCTATTATACCTGTTAAAAAAGCGTTGTCATTATTTAGGCTTAATATTTTAGTATTGCCTAAAGTGGCCGTAAGGGTTGTATTCCAGGTAAATTTGCCACCTTGTAAGTTATGCGTATTTAAAGCAAACTCAAAACCTTTATTTTGTATCGAACCTATATTAATGGTAGGGGCGTACAACTGGCCGGTTCCGGTATCGCCTGAATAAAGTGGCAAAGGGGCCTGTAAGAGTAAATTTCTGGTTTTGCGATAATAGCCATCAACCGTTAGTTGTATACGATTATTCAAAAAGCCAAGATCAAGGCCCAGGTCATAGCCTTGGGTGGTTTCCCATTTTACATCGGGATTAGCGATGTTGTTTGCCTTAGCACCTGCACCCAAACCTACGGTTTGCAACACCACTGACGAACCATATTGATATCCGCCAATGTTGGCATTATTGGTAAGCCCGTAACTTGCTCTCCATTTTAATTGATCAATAAACTTATTACCTTTTAAGAAGTTTTCTTTAGCGGCATCCCAGGCACCTGCAAAACCATAGGTAGTTACCCAACGATTGCCCGGTGCAAAGTTGGAGTTGCCATCATCACGCACATTTGCAGTTAAAAAATATTTATCACTAAAATTTAAATTTATCCGGCCAAAATAAGCTTCGTTAGAATAATCACTTTTACCACCACTATTAGTAGCAGTTGTGGCAGTACCTAAACTCAAACCTTGTGGGTCGTTTGCTACAAAACCTGTACGGCCACCGCTTAAATTAGTATATAAACCTGTGCTTGCTTCATGTGCTGCCAGTATGTTAATATTTAAATTATGCGGTAGTGTATGGTTATAAGTTAAATAATTACGAAACGTGTGGCTTTTATTGTTTGATGCCTGTACGTAAGCACTATTTGTAGTTTGCGTTGAAATAGTACCAGATACAATGGTAAGTGATGGGTTGAATTGATTAACGTTACCATAATCATACCATTCTGTTAACTCGTTGCGCAATGTAAAGTCCTTTGTTAAATATAGTTCGGCATACAAACTACCAAATAGCTGTGTACGTTGAATTTGATTTACATTTAAAGCAGCCGCTGCAATGGGGTTGGGATTGTATGACCCTGTGAAACCTGTAGGATAAGCGAAAGTTCCATTTGGATTTTTAACCGCAATATCAGGGGTAAGGTTTAGCGCTGCATCAATAACATCATATTGTGAACTGTTTACGTTTTCGTTGATGTTTGAAAAAGTTATACTGGTACCAACTTTTAACCAATCTGTTGTTTTATTATCCAAATTTAGTTTAAAAGATTGCCGTTTAAAGTCGGACCCTACTATTAAGCCTTCCTGACCAAAATAATTTCCTCCTATCAGATACTGAGTACGGGCATCGCCGCCACTAACCGACAGGTTAGCTGTGTAGGTGCCAGAGGTCTTAAACAACTCGTTTTGCCAGTTGGATCCTGCTCCCAAATAATCAGGGTTTGCAAATAGCGCAAGGGGTTTGCCTCCCTGTATGGCAGCTTTGGTATTCAAAAACCGGGCATATTGCTGCAGGTCAAACATCTGAATTTCCTTATATACTTTTTGAACACCGTAGTAGCCATCAAAATTTATTTTGGGAGCGCCTATCTTGCCCCTTTTTGTAGTAACCACTACAACACCGGCACTTCCCTGCGAACCGTAAATAGCAATGGCCGACGCGTCTTTAAGCACATCAATTGTGGCAATATCAGCAGGATTAATAGTAGAGAGCGGGTTATCATTGATTTGATTGTTACCCAAGTATACGCCCCCTGTTGACGAAGGGATATTTGGCGGTATAATTATCCCATCAATAACGTAAAGAGGATCTTTACTAGCCAATAAAGTACCTAAACCCCGTATTTGTACGCTAACACCGCCGCCGGGTTGCCCAGAATTTGTTTGAACCATTACCCCTGCTATACGGCCCTGTAAGGCTTGGTCAAAGGTAGTAGGCTGGGCTATGGCTAGGTCTTTAGCAGTTACCGATGCTATGGAGCCAGTTAAATCTTTCCGTTTACTTGTACCATAACCAATAACAACAACCTCATTCAGATTGTTAGCTGAGAGAGTTAACTTAACATCAATTTGGTTGCTATTGCCAACAATAACTTCCTTTGTTTGGTAGCTGATATAAGAAAACACAAGCACGTCGCCACTTTTTGCATCAATAGAATAAATACCGTTTATATCTGTGGGCGACGATACTAACGTTCCTTTAATTTTAACGTTAACACCGGGTAATGTTGTGTTATCGTCGGCACTAATTACCTTACCAGTTATACGTTTAGTTTGCGCAAAGCTGTTAAAATTTAATAGTAAGGCTGAAATGGTTACCATAAAGATGGTCGTCATTTTTCTTTTAAATTGTCCTTCCATTTTAAAAACGGGGTTTTAGTGTAGTAAATAATTGTTTCATACTTTTTAGTTTATTATAGTTTATAAATTGTTAATTATAACTTCTGTCTATCGGGGGTAGAAGCTATGGCAAAGGCTGCAAACCAGCATAGATCTGCGGTTCACAAAAAAAGCAAGGATAGTTTTCACATAAAATTTGTTCATTATAATGGTTAGTTAATTGGTAATAACTGTAGCTGCGGTATTTAAGATCGCCATCAGCAAACAATATTTTTATAAAAGTATAAGGGTTAATATTTTTTAAATAGTGTGATTGATAATGATTTTAACACTAATGTTAAACCAATATAACTAATTGATTTTTAGATCATTAAAACACTATTGCAATATTACATATGACTTAAAACAACAAAAGCTTCATATAATGAAGCTTTTGTTGTTTTAATAGGCTGGCTGGGTAAGCGGATATAAAGACCCGATACCAGATCAAAGATCCCATTCGGGGGGAAGCCTTTATTTATTCGCCAAATCTTTTTTCCGAACCATGCTAACATAATCAGAAGGCAACATATTAAACTCTTCCTTAAAGATTTTTGAGAAGTAAGTCGGATTATTAAATCCAACCTCATAACATACCCCGGTTATATTTAGCTGACTTTTTTCGAGAAGTTGAGCCGCTTTTTGTAGCTTTATATGCCTTATTAGTTCAATCGGAGATTTACCGGAAATAGCTAATACTTTTTTATATAAAGAAACCCTGCTCATATTCATTTGCCGGCTCAAATCTTCTACCGATAAGGCTGGGTTTAGAATGTTTTTCTGGATATAATCAACAGCATTGCATAAAAAGAGTTCATCGGCCGATTCAACTTCAACGTTCTCTAACTGCAGGTGCATTTGCTTTGTATAGGTTTTTTTGAATATCTGTTGCAGAATCAGCAAATTTTTAATTTTAGAAAGCAGTATCTCAAAATTAAAAGGTTTCGTCATGTAATCATTGGCCCCAATTTGCAATCCTTTTAGTTCTTCTTCCTCGCCTATCAAAGCGGTAAGCAAAATTACCGGAATATGAAAAGTGCGTTCATCGTTTTTAATTTTTTTACAAAGTTCAATACCATTCATCTCAGGCATGCTAATATCACTCACCATAATGTTGGGGTGCGACGACAGTGCTTTCTGCCACCCTTCTTTTCCGTTAGATGCTTCCAATACGGTATATAGATCTTTTAAATTATCTTTTAAATAAAATCGAAAATCATCATTATCCTCAACTATCAGCACTATAGGTTTTTTAGGTTTTTGAACGGTTATGTTTTTGCCTAAAATAGATTCATCCAATATCATCTCCATGTGCTCTGATAACATTTCATCACTATCAGTACTTATAGGTTTTAAATAAACATCTGGTTTCACATCTAACGGTAACTGTATAATAAAACAACTACCGCTATCGGGCTCACTTTCAACCAATATTTGCCCGTTATGCATTTTAACAAATTCGCGCGTAATAGCTAAACCTATGCCACTACCCTGATTAAGCAACGAGTCGGGAATATCATTCTGGAAAAATCTGCTGAAAATTTTATCATGCATATCTTTAGGGATGCCAATCCCGGTATCAATAATCTTGATCTCGAGTAATTTAGTATTGGCGGTTGATCTTTCGGTTAACAAATTAAGTAAAACGCTCACATGGCCTCCGCGAGATGTAAATTTGAAGGCATTTGATAATAAATTAAACAATATCCGTTCAATCTTATCCCGATCAAAGCTTGTTAGTAGTATGTCAACCTCACTATCAAATAGAAACCCAATGTGCTTTTGGTCGGCTATATCCTTAAAGGAAGAAGAAATTTCTTTAATAAAGCTTATAATATCACCTTCCTCTACGTGGAGTTTCAACTCCTGGACTTCCATCTTTCTAAAGTCGAGCAGTTGATTAACCAGATTCAGCAAACGCCTTGCGTTTGTTTTTATCATCTTAATCTGTTGCTGTAGTTCGGTGTCCGCGGTATTCTTTAGCATTTTATCAACTGGCGCCATAATCAATGATAAGGGCGTCCTAAACTCGTGGCTCACATTTGTAAAGAACTTTATTTTCATCATATCAAGCTCGTGCATCCGTTTTACCTCGCGGCGCTCGTGCTCCAACACACGCTGCATTTCCAGCTTTTCTTGTTTAATAGTAAACTCATTTTCTATTTTCTGTATTCCCCTGCGCCTTATATATAGCAAGATCCCCAATATTGCCAGCAGATAAAAAAAGTATGCTAACTTGGTATTCCAAAAAGGGGGTTTTATTTTAATATTTAAGGTAATATAATCGGTGTTATCAATATTGTCAGAATTGGATGCTTTAACTTTAAAAACATAATCGCCTGCGTCAAGGTTGGTGTAAGTAGCCTTTCGGTTGGTATTATCGGCCGTGAGCCAATCCTTATCAAACCCTTCCATCATATATTGATGTTTAACTTTATTAGGGTCAAAAAAGGTTAATGCAGCAAATTCTATAGTAAACACATTTTCGTTATGATTTAGTGTTACCGATGGTGTTTGTGATATGGATTTATTGAGAATTATATGGCCATTTACGGCCTGATTAGGATTAACGCTTTTGTTAAATAGGAGCAAATCAGTAAAGATCAATTTTACCTTACTTGGATTGGGCCTGATGTATGCGGGATTGAATATGTTAAATCCATTTGCACCTCCAAATATAAGCTCGCCGCTTTTTGTTTTTAAAGACGCGTATTGATTAAATTCCTGAGCTTGCAGCCCGTCGGTTTCATTATAATTCTTAAATTTAAAATGTAAGTCGTCGTTTTTGCCGGATACCGTTATGGTACACAAACCATTACCGGTACTGATCCAAATATTATGGGCATTATCCTCCAAAACATCTAAAATGGTATTATCAGGCAAGCCATCATCTATTGACAAGTTGACAAACTTTTGGGTTTTAGGATTAAAAATACTTAATCCGTCGCGGGTGCTTATCCAAAACAAATGCCTGCTATCTTCTAATAAGCCCGTTATATTATCATTAACCAAAGCGTTTTTTCCAACATCACTTTGATGGTATGAAATAGTTTTACCCGAACCGTTCAACAAAACATTCATGCCGTATGAAGTGCCAATCCATATATTGTTATGTTCATCCTTTACAAGCCTTGAAATATAACCTGAGTTAATAGGAGGGAAAGAATCGTAGCTGAAATGGGTAAAAGTGTTTTTTTCGGGATTAAACAAATCCAGACCGCCACCCATTGTTCCAACCCATAATTGGTGTGATGAATCTTCAATAATATCCGAAACACGATCATCACATATCGTCCCCGGTAAGGTGTTGCTATGTTTGTAATGCTTAAACGTTTTTCCATCGTAGCAATCCATCCCACCAAAATAGGTGCCTATCCATAACTGCTTTTTATAATCGATATGCAAGCTTACCACTACATTATTACATAAGCTATTTGAATTTAAAGGGTTATTGATATAGTTTTTGAAAGTACCTGTCTTTCTATTGTAATAAATAAGCCCTTTCCCATTCGTCCCTATCCATAGGTTGCCTTTATCGTCTTCGGCAAACCGGTTAACATCATTATATGTTAAACTGTTTTGGTCGGTAAGGGAATGCTTAACTATCGGGAATTTAATGATATCTTCATGGTAATAACTGATGCCTTTCTTATAGGTACCTATCCAAACAATGCCACTTTTATCTGTATAAATAGCAGAGGTACTGTTTTGGCATAAGCTTTTATTATCATCTTCTTTATTTACCAGGCACTTGATCTTAAAATCACTCTTATCAATCAGGTTAACTCCTCCATGGTCGGTTCCTACCCAAATTATATTCTTGTCATCCTGAGTAATATTGGTTACTAAATCTGAACTGAGATGATCTATGCCCGAGTTTTTAGTGATATTTTTAAAAATATTTTTTTCCTGGTTAAAATAATATACCCCATGCGGATTGCCAGGATCAAATATCCAAAGGCCATTTTGTTTATCAGAAAACAAATTGTAATAATTTTTTTGCTGCCCATAAAGCTTATTTATTACATATACTCTTTGTGCTATTTTATTGGTTTTGTGATCAATTTTTTCAAACAATCCATTTAAATAGATGATCCAAATGTCACCATTGTTATTAGCCGAAATATCAGTGATCGTATTCGAGTATAGCGAGCTGCCATCGCCATTTACATGTTTGAACTGCGTAGTTTTTTTTGTAACAGGGTCGTGTTTATAAACACCTGTTTTTGGATCAACGAACCAAAAATTGCCAAACTTATCTTTCTTTATACTTTTTAGGTCACTGTGAATATTTAAGAGAGAAAGTTGCTTAGAAAAGTTCTGATCAAACTTCTCCGTAATTGGGTCATATACATTATATCCTCCCCTTGTTAGTATCCATAATTTATGTTGAGGGCCTTCATATATATTGATAATATAATTATCATTAATTGAGGTAGAATCTTTGTTTTTGTGCTTAAATATTTTAAAAGTATACCCATCGTAACGATTGAGACCAGACATTGTACCAAACCACATAAAACCCTGCGAATCTTTATAAATGCAATTTATTTGATTATGTGAAAGCCCGTTGCTGATGTCTAAATGCGAAAATTGATATTGATTGTTTTGCGCATAAGCACATGTATATGCAAAAAGCACAATTGACAGGAGTATCAAAAATTTTGTACGCACGTGTTTATAAATTAATGGCCTTTAACCTAACGGTTTAATTCCAAGTTTTTATCCTTGATCACCAAGCTTTAGCAGGCAATAGTTGAGATATAATTGGTAATGATAAATTTAGCGTTATATGAAAGAAGGAAATGGCATTATTGATAAAGTTTAACATTGCGAATGTTAAACTTTATCAATTTAAGCTTAAAAATAATACATTATTTCGGTTTTTTATCATTGGCCTTTAACCATGATTTTTTTAAACCGCTCCATTTACTCAGCAGCAATTAAATTTGGTTACTAATAATTGTACTATTTCAGCTCAATAAATTCAGGTTCAAAAGGCTTTAGCGTAAATTGCCCGGTATAAATATTGCCTGTTAATATACTCTTTACAGTGCCCTTTACTGATATAACTTTATTATCGCCGCTTAAATTTAAGTAAAGGGTATGATGGCTATCTGTATTTCGTGCCATAACATCTGTTGGCGTATCGGGCCCTTTATTAACTGAGGTGGCTTTTAAAAGTTCATTAATTAGCGGGTTAAGTACAGTTTCCCGTGCTGGGATGCCTATATAAAGGGCAGTCCCTTTACCGTATTTATGGGTAGTAATAACTGGGTAATCTTTATCAAGGCTGCTTATCTTTCCAATAACATCAGCACCCCTGGCTTCGATAACATCAAATCGCGGCGATTCTGTAACTACATCGATATTGTTATAATTTACATTTAGTTTGTTACCTGTAAATTTTAGGCGCGATATTTCATTTAAATTGGCAGTTTCTTCAAAAGAATGTACACTTATCCCAAACACGTCATTTAACATCCCCGGATGGGGGCTTGTAAATACCTGGTTATGGGCATCAACCATCGCGGAGTAACTGGTCATGATGATTGTGCCGCCATTTTTTACATAGGCACGTATTTTGTCGGCAGTAGCCTGTTCCATCAATGCGAACCCGGGCAATATCAACAGTTTATATTCCAAGTCGCTTTTACTAATTTCAATCATCCGGGTATCAATGTTTCGTTTTGCAAATAAATTAAAACAAGTTTGCAGCTGCCCGTCATGCTGTTCAGGAAACGCGTAACTCGCAATTTGACTGCCATATGAAAAAGCCAAGCCCACATCAGCTTTTACCCGGTATGGAAATCCGTATTTTTCTATTTTTTTAAACTCAGCAGCCATTTGTTTGTATTCCTGATACTTGCGATTTGGCTCACCATCCCAATCTACCATTCCTTCCAGGTATTGTTCTTCGCCACCAGCCATGCTTTGCCAGGTCCAACCGCAAACCATTTGGTTGCCAAACATAAGCGAAGCATAGGCTGTTTTCCGGATGGAATTAGGTACCGCGGTCATTGTAGTAAATTCTACTCCCCAATACGGTGCCGGGTTTTCAAACTGTACCCTCGCAACGCCAAAGCTGGCATCGTACAAGCCATCGTTTTTGGTAAGCGAATTGCCCGGGTAGTAACCACCACCATCGCGATCCATTTTACCGCTATAAGCGATGTTTGAATAATCAAAATACTTTTTACCAGAGTAATACCAGGCATTGGTAGTTGTTAAGGCTTTAGGTGCATTACTATGAACTATATCCATCAATTTAAGTAAAAACCCACTGATCTCGTCTGATTCAAAACGCCTGAAATCAAGCATTCTTTCTGGTGACCCGCCAATGTTTCCTGATACGGGGAAGCCAATTTCGTCAAACTGGCTTATTCTTCTCGACCAACGCTGGCCGGCCCAGGCTTTGCTTAATGTATCTACAGACCTATACTTTTTCTTTAGCCAGTCAATATATCGCCCCTTTGCAGTTTCCGAATAGGAATATTGGCCATCGCCCGATTCATTATCGATCCCAAATGCCAGCAAAGCTGGGTAATTAGCATATCTTTTAGTTAAGGTGTCTGCATACTTAAAAGCGTATCGCTGGTAATCCGGGTCACCAATATCTACCATATAACGGGTATTAGGGTATAACATATTACCACTGGCATCGGTAATGTTAACAGAGGGGTATTTATGATGCAGCCAAAGTGGCGCTGGGCGTATAGCAATATCAAGTATCACCTTTATACCCGCCTTATTCATCATATTCATTACGGTATCAAACCAACTAAAGTTAAATTTCCCCTCGGCAGGTTCGTAACTATCCCAGGCTAAATGCCCCATTCGTACTACTTTAAAACCAGCAGCCTGCATCAATGGAATATCCCTTTTCCATTGTTTTAAATCACTATCATGAGGATGATAATTTGTACCCACATAAAGTTCCTGGCCCTTTACATTTAAAGAAATGAAGGAAATTAAAACACATAGCAGCGACAAAAATTTGGATATTACTGATCTTGATTGGTAATGCATATTATAATAAGTACTTTATGAAAGTTAGTATAAAAATTGGTTTAGCCAAAATTACAACTATCAAGAAGAAGAGAATAATGGCCCTGATCATTTATCATACGGTAAATGTTAAATAAACAACTTTCTATATCTTAACCTTTACACAGATATTTATCTCGCTATCTTTCTAAAATTATTCGGCTTATTATGCTGATTACATGCTAGTTGATACCCTTTGTAATTCCATAAGATCTAGTTCATGTCAATCACGATGGTATGTTTCCCCTGCATGGCTGAACTTATAAAATGATTTTTCTGTTGTTTACCATCAACTGAAAAAGTTTTGATCACTTTATTTTTGCCTTTTATGGATATGTCCAGCACTGCATTACGATAAGCCAAAGATTTTAACCGGATATTACTGATACCTGCCGGTAAATAAGGCGCAAAAGCTAAAGAGCGCTCATTTGGCTGTAACCCAATAATACCATTAAGTACCATTGAAATATAAGCTGTAGCCGACCATGTTTGCAATTTGCACGAATCCCAATGGTATTCAGGATATTTATCGCCATTGGCTTGCCAGCCGCCGTCGGGCTTTCCGGAGTACGGATTGTAAACTTCCCTGAAATTATAATCACCTTTATCTTCATCAAGGGCTAAATGGGTTAGGTTATATAATTCTTTATTAAACATGGTATCGTTCCCCGCAACAATAGCCGCTTTTGCAAAAAAACCATTTACCATAGGCCAAATAATATTATTATGCCTGCCGGGCTTTTGCTCCGAATTTCTTGGAAAGTCAGGATAGATTGATGTTATTCCATATTTTGACACTACAGCATGAGCAATCAGTTCTTTTGCTTTGTTACCGTCTATTATATTAAAAATTACCGCGAATGACAGTCCGAGCCCTTCCTGCGCTTTATAGGCGTGGCCATTTTGATCAATTAAATAATTGAAACTGTTGCTGTCGTTATTATAAAAATATTTTAGTATTTCTTGTTTCAGATTATACGCTTTTCGCTCATAATTACCTGTGATAATTTTACCGGCATCTAATATTCGCGACATTTTGCTTAACGCGATATATGCCCCATAATACACACAATTGGTGCTTAAACATTTGATATAAGCCGAATTTTTATGGTCCAGCACAGACGATGAGTTATTAGCAGGTTCATAAATAGGCTCCGGATAAGCTGCAATACCATCATTAAAAACAGACGGTCCTTTAAATAAGCCATAATTTTTGTCAAGCTCTTGCTGCTCCAACGCATTCATTGTATTGGCAGAACATTTATAAGCCTGTTCCAAAAACTTTTTGTCGCCTGTTACCAGGTAGTGATTATAAACCGCTATTACCCAAATAATTTTATCCCAGTATTGATGCCCTATAGTGTCTCTGTTAAGGGTAATGCTCCACAAAGATTTCTCGGCAACTTTGGGCCGCAATAAACTGGCCCCGTTCCACGAGTTTATAGAAATATCCCTCGTCCATTCGCCTCCGTAATCAGCTCCGGCAGCCAGTATGTCTCGTCGTGTATTAATGTCAACTGTTCTTACAGCCAGCCTAAATGCTTCATTTACAGCAATATTATTTGTGATTATTTCCTGTCCAAAAGCATGTGTGGAAATAAACACGCAAAAAATACAGATGATTTTTTTCATTACATTGGTAATTTGATCAGTCTTAAATTTTAACTGTTAACGCTTTACCCGTGTACACAACCGCCTTATCAGCATTTTTAACACCATTTACATTTGATCCGTGCTCGCCGTTAACTAATACAACATTAAAAGTGCGTTTTTTTATCATACCGTTAAAGCTGCCTTTGGTATCAGAAATTGTTAACAGATGCATTTTATCATTCCAGCTAAATTCGAACGTGGCATAACGCCCTTTTTCGTAATTATAACTATCGTTTTCATCCTCATAATATTTAAACTTGCCATTTGCCCCAGTATAAATTCTGAGCTCAATGTTTTTAGCGGCTTTTTCGGTAGCATACTGCATAACAGGGCCCATTGGTACAATAGAACCTGCTTTAACATAAAGCGGAATAATATCTATTGGCGCGGTTGCGGCAATGGTTTGCCCACCGGTATATACTTTCCCTGTATAAAAGTCGTACCAATTGGCTGATGCAGGGAGGTACACATTACGGGTGGTTTTGCCTGCGGCGGCCTTACTGCCAGTATATAATTGCTCCGTTACCGGGTTTACTAAAAATGCGGGGCCAAACATGTATTGATCAGGAATGCTATACACCTGCCTGTCATGAGGGAAATCAAATGCAAGTGCACGCATAATGGTATAATTGTCGAGCGTTACCCTGCCCGCGAGCGAATAAATGTAGGGCAATAAACGATAACGCAGTTTATCGTACTTAAGCAAAATAGCTTTAGTATTATCGTCCCAATTATTAGAGAAAAGTGCACGCTCACCTTTACCGTGGATACGCATTATAGGGCTAAATGTACCAAACTGAAACCAGCGGGTAAATAGCTCACGATTTTCGGGAAGCGTCCAGTCGGGAACGCCCTCGGGTGATGTTCTTGATAAATAGCCGCCAATATCTGATGTCCAGTAGGGTATACCCGACGCGCAAGAGTTGATCCCTTGCGGTACCTGGCTTTTTAAAGCCGAGAATGTTGAAGTAACATCAGATGACCATAAAGTAGCCGCATTGCGTTGTTCGCCGGCAAAAGACTGCCTGATCAAAAAGAAAGCCCGTTTCCCCGGAATATCTTTACGCCAGCCGCCATAAATTCCTTTTGAGTGCTCAAGAGAATACGAATTAAAATAATCTATTCCTTTGCCTACCGAAAATTCACTTTGCCTACGGTCGTCAAGTAATTCGCCGTTATCGGGTTCACATTGATCAACCCACCAGGCGTCCCATCCATAACGATTAACAACACTGTCTCTGGCTTGTTGCCAATACAAGTCTCTTGCTTTAGGGTTATGCGCGTCATAATAGGTATCAAACGTATGGGTAACAAAATTATCCCAGGTAATACTGGTAAGGTAGCCTTTGCTTTTAAGGGCATTATAATCTTTTGTACCGCTGCCAAACACCGGCCAAATAGATATCATAGCATGCATGTTGGCTTTATGCAATTCATCTATCATGCCTTTAGGATCAGGGTATCTATCGTGGTTCATAACATGGGAACCTATTGGCAATGGTGCCCACCAGTACCAATCTTGCACTACAACATCAACTGGGATATTATTTTTGCGGTAGCCATCCTTTACGTCCAATATCTCCTGCTGGCTTTTATACCTGTCTTGCGACTGAAATAGCCCAAATGCCCATTTACCAAACATGGGGGCTTTGCCTGTAGCAGTACGATACAAATCAATAATATGATCAAAACCTGGCCCGTAAAAGAAAAAATAATCTACCTGCTTGCCACTTTCTGATACGTACCTGAATTTTGTATTGCCTGCTTCTGCTCCGTAAAAATTTGAGGCGGAATAATTATCCCACATTAAACCATAGCCTTTTGTTGATAATAAAACAGGGATTGCACCCGTCATGTATTTAATCAACATACTTTGGTTACGGCCTTTATAATTTATAGATAAACTATCTTCGGGATGACAACCAAGCCCGTAAAGAGCTTCGTCTGCGGGCGAAGTAAATTGTGTACTGCAATTATAGGTGTTAATGCCAGCAATGGTTGCGGCCTGCATGGTTTTATTGCTCTGCTTATCTTCAGCGGTTATGATATGGCCTAAGCTGTCAAAATAAGTAATGGCGTTGGATGCCTTATCAATGGTCAGTTTTAATTTTGATGTCGTAATTGTGATAGTGCGGTTATCGGCTGTAACTTTAAAACCGGGTTTAGTTAACCATTTATTATTTACAACCAGCGATTGCTTTTCATTGAAAGTATTAAAGGCAGTATATTTTACCTCTATGATATCATCCCGGCATATTTTAATTTTCATTGCGCCTTTATCCAAAACAAATGTAACGCCATCAGCATCCTTTTTATAAGACTTGATTTTTGCGCTGACCGGATTTACACTGATAAACACAAGCATAAGTATTGCAGGACAGTATTTTCGCCAAAGCAAGTTTAGGTGATTATTTAACATAATTTAAATTG
>JANXTT010000071.1 GCA_025352225.1 Mucilaginibacter sp.
GCTGGATCAAAACCTTAAAAACAATTCGGCTATAAGCCTGATCAATACTAATGTTACCCGCTTCGGAAAAAATTACAATGCCGATGTTGGCGGCTTTGTATTTAACCTGAACAATAAGAAAAACTCCTATGGGATAACCGGGTACGGCTTTATGAGCAACTTGATCTATCCGGATAAGAAAAATATATCGGGCTATACCTACGAGGTTGGCGGTGGAAAAAACCTGGGGAATTTTACCTGGAACATTTATCAGGATTTTGCCAGCAGCAACTATAACCCCAACGATCTGGGTATTTTAAATAACCCCAATTATTTTGACCATAACATTAACTTACAATACTTTAACTACAAACCAACTAAATACTTTACACAATGGGGTATTTATTCATCCATCTATTACTCCCGCCGATACCAACCTTGGGCATACCAGGCCCTTAATGGTAATATAGGTACCAACTTCAGGTTTAAAAACTTTTGGTTCTACAATTTTAACATACAATTACAAGCATCAGGACATGATTTTTACGAACCGCATATGGCTGGTAAGTTCTACAATACCCCAGGCAGCGTAGGGTTCAACACTTCTGTTAATACCAACCGGGCAAAACGCCTAAGTGGTGGTTTTTTCCTTTTAGCCCGTACCATTACAAACAACCATAATGCTTTTGGTAATTATAACGAGCTGTTTTATTCGTTGCGCATCAATGATAAACTTGCTTTCGGGCAAGACATTAGCTACAATCCTCAGCATCATTTTTTGGGCCATTATACTAACGATGGTAGTGGCAATTCTGTTTTTTCGTTATATAACCGCAATACCATCGAAAACATTTTCAATTTAAAATATACTTTTAACAATACCATGGGGCTTACACTAAGGTTGAGGCATTATTGGTCAAAACGGAATAATTTTACTTTCTATAACCTACAAGATAATGGGTCACTGGCGGAAAGACACCCTGCTGGCTATGACTCAAGGACAGACGAAAATTTTAATACTGTAAATACAGATATGATCTACACCTGGGTATTCTCTCCAGGTAGTTTGTTAAGTGTCGCTTATAAAAACTCGTCGTTAAAAGACGATAACTTAGCAAATAGGGATTATTTTGATAATTTGACTACCACATTTAAAAGTTCTTTAAATAACAACTTCTCTGTCAAGATATTATACTATATTGATTATCAGAATTTAAGAAAGAAGGGTAAAAAAATCAGTTAGGAAATTTATATATAATACCTAATGCCAACCCTTGGGAAGCCTGAACTTTGGTATTGGTAGTTATATCGTAAAGCAGCGTGCCGTTTAATGTCACATTAATTAATCTGTTAACCCTCGCGGCCAGGGTGGCATCAAGCCGATGGGTAATATGGCTGAAATTATTGTACGGTATAAATAAAGCGTATCTAGCCTGCAGATTCATGTTTTGAGCAATATCTTTATTAATTGTTGATACGATTTGAAAGGCTAGTTCATTCCTGAACGTACCGCCCGGAGTTACCCCGTAATTTCCAGATATATTATGATAAATGGCGGTATCTAAAACAAAGGTTTGCCGCGCAGTACCAGTACCAAACCTAATGTCAATATACTTAACTGGCTTAAACTCAAACCCTAATGATTCTGTAAAATAGCCGGGCGACATAAATTTAGAAATCACCAACGGTGGGTTTTTATTATTATTATCGTACTGGTAACCAATATCAAATTGCGATTCAAAACTTACAGAACCAAAAAAATACCATTTTTTTGATAATTGGCTCGCTAATTTATTATCGTAAAATATACGGTCATTTGTTTTCCGCGATAACTGCCCCTTGTTTTTTGAGATCCCATATATTAACAATAACTCAGTAGTATAACTTAGCGGCTGCTGATTATATTCGGCTTTAAAATCAAAATTTGTACCTAAGGCTACCGAGTTTACCCCCCCGCCGCTCCAATTATTACTAAACGCCGATTGATTTAAATTAATGCCAACGGTTAAGCTTTTGCGCCAATAACTTACCTCATAATTAAGTGGGGTAACGGGTATATGTTCCGGTTTTATTAAGATTGGCCGATTTTGCACCGGTAAACTATTTTTAGGCGGGTCTATTCTTAATTTATTGATCATATTGGTATCAACCTTTATAGAATCGGCCTTTTGTGCCCAACTTATTCTACCCGTAAATAGCAATAGTATTGTAATTATGCAGAAGCCCCCTTTTGACATTTGGCAAATAAAAGAATTTTTTTTAAGATGCGAAATTGCTTAAAAACAATATTCATTGCTTTAGATTTTTATGGACATAAAAACTTTACCCAAGTATGCGCTTTTCGCTGATATAAATAATTTACGTCTGCTTCGTGCTTATAGGCTTCGCGCTCAAAAGCGATATTGAAATAGGCTTTATTATGGCTTTTGTATCGCACCAGGTTAACTAAATAGTTTAACAGATACAATATATAAAACGGAACGATCAATAACTCTAATTCCTGTTTCAGATGTATGGTTTCGTGCCTTATCAATACATTGTCTTGCTTATATAATTTGCTTTTTAAAAAGATAAACGGAAAAACCGCCATCCCGCTTACCCGCATTGCCGGCACTATAACTATAAATGGAAATTTCATTTATCGGGTTGGTTTAAAGGCTCCAGAGCATAAGCATCTGGGTTGCGCTTATACCGCCTAAAGTTATTGCGTATATATTTTATAAACTCATATTCGCTGGCCTCAATTACAAAATAATATCCTGGCCGGTATTTATACATAAAATCTGTTAACTGGGGTTCTATTAATCCGGTAATATTCCGCACGGCAGCATGAGTAAATCTAAAGTCAATCACATTTTCTTGATAATCCCGATCAATTGTTTCACGCAACCGTGTGGCATTTCTGCCTTTGCGGCTCAACATATTATATAAGGCATCAATACTGAGGCCTACACCGCCGCTGCTTATACTTAACAGGTCGTGATTGGCAATAGAGCCATACGCGCTATTATATAATTGCTTGTTTCTTTCCAATTGGTTTTGAGGGCTTATAAAACTTCCTTTTATATATACGCTTTTTAACTCAATACTCATTGGCTTTAAATACACGGTTAGGGTTGTTACATTTCCCACTTTGATTGTATCATTAAAATAGTTCTGCTTGGAAAAAATTAATATATCCCCCTTACGGGCCGTAACCTTAAACTCTGCTTTTAAAGTGTTATAAATACTGGCATTGGTACTTATATTTAAAATGTTTACTTTGGCTATGCGCTCCTTAGAGTTTTTATCAAATACTATCCCTTCTATTGACTGTTGCTGAGCTAACGCAGCAAATGATTGAATCGCACATAAAATAAAAACGGCCCATAACTTCATCGTAAGGATAAAACTAATAGTTCTGTGCCTTATTGCTATAACTTTAACAAAAATTAACATCCTTATTTGGCAACAATCAATTTTTGGCCAATCTTAATGCTGTTATCCCCCATCGTGTTTAATGCCTTCAACTCATCAACTGTTAACCCAAAACGCTTGGAAATGTTATATAAGGTATCTCCTTGTTTAATTGTGTACAATTTATCCGAAGGAGTGGTTTGAATGATGGAGTCTTTTACGGCTTTGCCAATATTGTTATTAATCTGGCTGAGTACGCGGTCTTCTCGCTTAATTTTTTGAATCTCTCCTTCGGGCCTATCGTATTGATCCAGGTTGTATTTTTTAATTACATTGATCAAAAGATCAGGATATCTTGGATTGGTGGCATAACCCGCGGCTTTTAACCCGTTTGCCCAGCCTGTAAAATCATTTTTATCCAGTTCAAAAAGGGCCGCGTAACGCTTGCGTTTTAAAAAGTTAGAATGGTCACGAAAAGAATCTTCGGGCCGTTCATACACCCGGAAACAATCATTCACCTGGTCATCGTCTTTATAATAGCTCTTTCCAGTCCAGTCGCTGGTGCATTTAATGCCGAAATGGTTATTAGCCACCTTGGCCAGCTCGCCATTACCATTGCCTGATTCAAACAAGCCCTGGGCTAATGTAATGCTGGCTGGTATGCCATATAAATTCATTTCCTGTACAGCAATGGTTTTATACCGTTGGATGTATTGCGCTGCGGTGTATACAGGATAGTTAACAATTGCCGCGCTGCGGGTTTTTTGAATCTCCTGATTGTTGCGCTGGGCCTGTGAATTAGAAATGCCGGTGATGATTTTTTTATGCGAGAAGCAGGATGTTAAAACCGATACCGAAAGTAAAGCACAAACTATTTTCCGCATAAAGCAATCTAAATTTACCTGAGCGTAAAGCTAAGCTTTTGAGATAAATCCTTAAAAATTTATTGTTGCTGTTGATTAGCCATGGCTATATTTATTTGGGTGTCTGTTTCGGGCTTTTCATCAAAGTTATTTAACTGATATTTATTAATCAGCCCTAAAACTTGAGATCCCCATTTATGGCTACTTGCATAGCCTGCTTTTTGGATCCCGTGTACCCATCCCTGATAATCATAATGAGAAAAATCACTCGCCAGATGGCAAAACTTTTTACGCTCGGTCATTAATCGGGCAAAATCCTGAAAAGACTCCAAAACGGAATCGTATCTTTTATAAAAAGTACTGATCCTTTTACGCCGTTTTTTGTAGGTAATGCGCCCCGCACCTTTCATGCCAAATTGATTATTCAGGTTTGTGGCTATCGCGCTATTGCCATTGCCTGATTCGTGCATAGCTATGGCTAAAATTATACTCGCTGGGATACCCGTGGCATGCATAATGCTAATGGCATTATCTTTAAATTTTTCGATGTAAGATTTTGAAGAATTTTTTTGAGCCCTTACTTGAGTTGATACCAGTAGTAATACAATCAGTAGTGTTTTTCTCATAATTTATTTTTTTCTGATCAATGTAATTCCGTCACGAACGGGCAGAATCAATTGCTCTACTCTATCGTCGGCAGTAATCAAATTGTTAAATTCCCGGATGGATCGTGTATCAGTATCACTCGCTTCGCTGTACACTTTTCCTTTCCACAAAACATTGTCAACAATAATCAAGCCCCCTGGCCTGATCTGCCCTATTACTAACTCAAAATACTTGAAATTATTTTTTTTGTCAGCATCAATAAATGCAATATCGTAAATTTTATCTGACAGTTCCAATACAATTTGCTGGGCATCACCAAAATGTGGAAAAATACTGCTTTTATGTGGAGAAGCCGCGAAGTTTTTGCAGATCATCTCTTCCATCTCCAAATTGACCTCTATCGTGTGGATAGTTCCGTTTTTAGCAAGCCCTTCAGCAAGGCAAAGGGTTGAATATCCGGTATAAGTGCCTATTTCTAAAATGCATTGGGGTTGCATCATTTTACTCAGCATACTCAGTAAACGCCCTTGGTAATGGCCCGAAAGCATATGTGGTTTTAATACCTTTAAATACGTTTCCCGGTTAATGCCTCTAAGTAGTTCAGGCTCGGGCTGGCAATGTTGTTCGAGGTATGTTTGCAATAATGGATCTAAAATTTCCATGAGGCAAAGATAAAAATTTTTGGAATTAGTATGTTAAAGTAGCTAATTACGTATCAGAACAACTAAAAATAACTTTTTTTCTCCATATACGACTGTAAAATAATCGTGGCCGAAATAGTATCAACTAATGCCTTATTTTGCCTGTCCATTTTTTTCATACCGCTTTGCGCTATAACAGCCGATGCCATTTTTGAGGTAAAGCGCTCATCAAGCATTTCAACAGGGATATCGGGAAAGTTTTTTTTAAGAATAGTTACAAACCCACGTACATGTGGCGCAGATTGTGATTCCGTACCATCCATCTGCTTAGGTTCACCAACAATAAAACGCTCAACCGGATTCAGGTTAAAGTATTTTTTAAGATACTCCACAATATCCTTAGGGTGTACGGTATCTAGCCCGGTAGCAATAATCTGCAGGGGGTCAGTAACCGCTATACCAATACGTTTAGTCCCATAATCAAAAGCCATTATTCTCATTTACCCGGGTATTTCGTATCGCGACATCAGATCGCGATGCTGCAAAAGTACATAAACGTTAACATTACGTGTTGTGCGATTAAAAAATGATATAAATATGAAAGAAAAAGTTGTGCATTATATTGATAATCAATACATTAAAGAAAAATTACGACCAAGTAAATCATTCTTTATGCACAACCTTTCGAGCAATTTCTGTCTATTTTTGGACATTACCAAATCTGTTTTTAAATCTTCTATTAATGCTGATGGTAACTTTAAGTTCTATCCAAGACGG
>JANXTT010000116.1 GCA_025352225.1 Mucilaginibacter sp.
GGAATTTTGTCCAAAGTTGTATGAAGCATATACCAAGCCATAGTGTCCGTTATAGTGTCCGTAAAAAAATTAAAATTGCTGTAAGTCGTTAATTTACAGCAATTTAATCCAAATTTCAGTACTCAGAGCGGGAATCGAACCCGCACTCCTTTAACGGGAACAGGATTTTAAGTCCTGCGTGTCTACCAGTTCCACCATCTGAGCAGGGGTCAACCTTTTAAAAACAAATCCCTTCAATTTGTATTGAAGGGATTTAGAGCGACGACGAGATTCGAACTAGCGACCCCGACCTTGGCAAGGTCGTGCTCTACCAACTGAGCTACTTTCGCATTTTTTTGAGATACGATGGTTAATATCTCTGATTTATACGCAAATCTATTCCTAACCCGTAATGCACGAAATCGAGAAAATATGTTGCAGGTTGTTGTAAACGGAGGGCTAATCCAGTAATCATTTTCATATTAACAGGATCGGGCCATCCCATCCCTGATCGGCATCCCCACCCCCCTTAAATATCCTCCGCGTCTGCGGCCAACTTCTTCTCTGCTTCCCGTTCCTTATCCTTACCGATCAGTTTTAATAACGTAGGTAAAACAATTAACAGCAATGGCAGGGCAAAAAGCAAACCTCCAATAACGGCAATGGCCAACGGCTGGTGCAATTGCGCGCCGGTGCCTAAGCCTAAGGCCAATGGCAGTAGGGCTATAATGGCCCCGGTAGCCGTCATTAATTTGGGGCGCAAACGGGCGGCTATGGCGTGTACAATGCTTTCTTCGGCGGACCATTCTAAACAGCCGGCATCGTATTGGTGGTAGGTAAAAATGGCGTTTTCGGCTATGATACCGATGATCATAATAATACCGCAGTAACTACCCACGTTTAAGGGCGTATTGGTAACAAACAGGGCCAAAAAGCACCCGGCCGCACCCAGTACGGCTAAAAATATAATAATGGCCGCCGCCGCAAAGTTGCGGAACAATACCAGTAAAACAATAAATACCAATATGCTGGATGTTATTAAAATGGTGAGTAACTCGCTAAATGCTTTTTGCTGTTGGGCATAGTCTCCACCGTACTCAATATGGTAGCCGGATGGTATGTTTAGTTTCGACAGCTTACTTTGTATGTCTTTTAAAGTGCTGCCCAAATCGCGGTTATCTAAGCGGGCAGCTATAACGCCCATCATTTTCTGGTTCTCGCGCTCTATCTCCGCCACGCCCGATTCCATGCCGATATCCGCTACCGATGATAGTTGCTTGGCCTGCCCCGTAGGTAAAAATATATTGGTGTTCCTGAATAACTGTACCGAAGTTTGCGATGCGTTTGGATAGATCATCCTGATGTTTACCGATTGTTCCTTCTCCACCATTGTACTCACTACATTACCATCCAGTTGTGTTTGCAGTTGAAACTGGAAGTCGGAGGGGTTCATACCCAACTGTGCCAGTTTAGATACATTAGGCGTTACATTGATCTGAGGGCCGGCAATCACTATCCCGTTAGATACATCGGCTGTGCCTTTAACCTCTCTTACCAGGCTCGCAGCGTTTCGCGATAGTGTTTCCAGTGTTTTACGATCGTCGCCAAATACTTTTATCTCAATAGGCTGTGCCGATGTGGTCAAATCGCCAAGCATATCACCAATAACCTGACCAAAATCTACCTTGAGCTGGGGTAAAATATTTTCGATCTTAGCACGGATCAAACTTGATACCGAATCGGTTGTGATCTTACGGTCTTTCTTTAACTGGATCAAAAAATCGCCCCGGTTAGGTTCGGTAATAAAAAAGCCCATCTGTGTACCTAATCTCCTCGAGAACGACGAAACCTCAGGCTGGTGCTTAACAATATCATCTACCTGCTTCAGCATCCTGTCGGTCTCTTCGAGCGTTGTTCCCGGTGGGCTGGTATAATCCAATACAATACCACCTTCGTCCATTGATGGTAAAAAACCAGATGCCAGCCTGCCAGGCAATATCACCATCAGGGCGATGCAAACAGCTATAAATACGATACTGATCACGGGTATGCGCAAAAAGAATTTGATCCATCCATCTTTAACAACGGCCTCTTTATGTGCCTTTTTACTTAAAGGTATAAAGATAAAGAGCATTGGCAGCAATAACCATGTCACAAAAAACGACATCGTTAAAGTAATAATCATGGAGAAAGCTAATACCTTAAAATAGGCTCCCGCCACGCCGCTCATCAATATAAACGGGATAAATATAACAATGGTGCTTAACGATGACCCTAGCATAGATGGAAAAAGGTAGCTAATGGCCTTTTTAACAATATGGTGCATGCCCTCGCTTGGGTGATCCTCGTGACTGCGAAATATTTGCTCCACCACAATAACGGCGTCATCTATCATCAGCCCAATGGCCGCTGCAATAGCGCCCAGCGTCATGATATTAAAGGTATACCCCGCAAGTAAGATAATGGTAATGGATAGGGCCAGTGTTGTTGGTATCGTAATCAAAATGATTAAACTTGCCCGCCACGATTTTAAAAACACAATAACAACCAATATGGCCAGTATAAGGCCTATCCATAATACATCCCTTATACTTTTAACGCTTTCATTAACAAAGTCGGCTTGTTGGTAGTAGGGCCTTAAACGTACGCCAGCCGGTAGTATTTTACTTAATTCTGCTACCTTTTGCATTATATCATGGTCAACATCAATCAAGTTGGCATCCGGTTGTTTTACAACGGCTATCAACGGCACATCCAACCCGTTGGCGTTAATGCGGACATACTCTTTCTGCGCGGTTATTTTAATATCGGCAACGTCACTCAAAACTATCGTGCGGTGCGGGTTATTCATCACCACCAGATTCTTTAACTTCTCCAGGTTATCGAGCGCGTTGTTGGTGAGGGTGAGGTACATGCGCCCATGATCGCTGATATAACCGTTAGAGGCCAGAATATTAGCCTGGGTAATGGCGGTAGCAATCTGCTGCGGGCCAATACCTAATGCTGATAATTTTGAAGGTTGTAAAATTATTTCGTACTCTTTGGTTTTACCCCCAATAACGGCAATATCGGCTATCCCGGGTACGGCTGCTAAATATGGCCTTACCTGAAACTGGGCTATCTTTTTCAACTCAATGCCCGATCGGTTACCTTCTAATGAAAAGCCCATTACCGGCAATATAGAAGGGTTCATTTTCTGAACATTAATATGGGTATTTGGCAACAGGTCGCCCTTTATCTCGTCGGTAAGTGATTGTATTTGCGCCCTGGCTTTGTCAATATCAGCACCCCACTGTAAATAGACATTGAATTCGGTGCTTCCACGCGATGTTGTACTGCGCACGTAATCCAAACCTTCGGTACGTTTAATTGCGTTCTCTATCGGGATGGTAACGGTGGTCATCATCTTATCCACCGGCTGTTGGCCAGCATCAGCGATGATTTTGATCTTAGGGAAGGTAATATCAGGAAAGAGCCCGGTTTTAAGCTTGGTATAACTGTATACCCCACCCATAATGATCAATATCAACAGGCCTAGCAGCGGTTTTTTATAGTGATGATGAAAGTTTAGCATACCTTACTTTTTGATCTGTACTTTTGAAGAGTCTGCCAAGCCGTAGGCACCATCAATAATTATCTTATCATCGGCACTGATCTTATCGCTTTTGATCTCTTGTAACGAATCTGTGGAGATCTTGCCTTCCTGTACGTCAACTTTTAACGCCTGGCTGCCTTTGCCAATTTTAAATATCCAAAAATGTTCCTGTATCTCGTCGGTCTGTACCGCCTTAACAGGCACGGCCAAGCCTGACTCTGAGTTTGACAAAGGTACCATCACTTTCAAATTAGCACCTTCGGGTAAATTAGATCCACCCATAGGCACAATGAAGGATTGTGTTTGTACAGCAGGGTCTGCAGTTGGTAAACCTCTCTGTAAGTGCGTGCTTAACTGCTTTCCGTCGGGCATTATAACTGTGCATGATGTGCCTGCATGCACCCTGTTCAGATAGTCAACAGGTACATTAACCAGTAGTACCAAGGATGATTGTTCTACCAGGTTGGCCAGTACATCGCCTTCGCTCACGTAATCACCATTTTGATAAGTAACCGAAGTAATTATACCCGACGAACCCGCGCGTACCGGTATGGGCGCGCGAAATTTTTCAAGCAAACCTGTTTGGTCAATATTTTTGAGTGCCTGCTGTTCTTTGCTGGTGATGGTACAGAATGTCTCGCCCGCCTTTACAACATCACCGGTTTTCCATCCGCGGTGGTGTATATACCCGGTAATACCCGCCCTCAATACAGCCTTTTGCTGATACTGGGTGGTGGCATTAAAGGTTATACTATTACTAAAAACATGCGCTACCGGGTTGCCCACAGTAACTATAGGCGTACTTTTTTTTTCTACCTCGCCTGCTGCGTCTTTAGCCCCGCCAGAGCAGGCCGCTTGTAATAACACCACGGCACCTAAACCGCAAATAAGCTGTAATTTTTTATACATTTTTACCAGTTATAATAATTGTATTGATTGCTAAGCAATAATAATTGAACCTTAGCCGCCGTTAAACTCTGTTTTGCCGCAACATAATCTTGTATCGATTTAATGTATTCAATTATAGATAGTTGGCCGTTTTGTAATTTCTCCTTATCCAAACGCAATAACAGATCCTGCTTTTGTATTAATTGATTTATAAAGTTGATATTCTGGTTAAATAAATTGATCTGTTGTTGCAAACTTTGTAAATAATTTTTTTGCTGTATCGTAAAATTATCGCGGGCGTAGGTTATGCTTTGTTGGGCTATTTTACTTTGGCCATCATTTATTTTACGTTGCCTGCCATCATATATAGGTACATTTAAATGTAGGGTTGCTTCTAAACCTACGTTATGGGGAATATTGGTAAAATCGGATGCCAGCATACCTCCATTGGCCGCAAAAGCTAAAGTGGGCCTGTATTTGGTGTTAAATACATTTTGTTGTATAACCAGATTGAGGCTATCTAACCTAAATTTCTCTTTAAAATAAAAGGCCTGCGGGTTTGTATTTAACCTGATCTGAGGTTCTTCCACCCTTACCATCCCGGTATCAGTCACTACCGCGGCATTCTTTAGCGCGTTATAGGCATTAACTTCAATTATTTTATCCTGGCTCATTTCGCTTTCGCGGGTATTTTGTTCAATTTCAAGTAATAAATAATCACTTTGCTGTAGCAATCCCCGTTTAACCAATGCCTCAACAGTTGCTTTGCGCTCTTTAATTTGTTTAATAATAAGTTCCAGGTAACCTTCCTGCTGTTGTGCCTGGTAAACCTGAATATACAGGTCGGTTATATTTTTGCGAAGGTCATGCTCCAGTTGCCCTTTGCTATTAGCATTTATAGCTGCCTGGTTAGCATTTTGTGCTTGCAGGGTATTAATAGTCCGTTTATTTAACAAGGGTATAGCCACATTGAGTTGGGTGGCATACGTACCTCCGTTTGTTAAGCCAATATCATACCCATAAGCATCAGACGAAGGGTTTTTGGTGATGCTTATTACCTTGCCATCACTGCCAAAATAGGGGACAAACAAATAGTCGGATGTGAAATTTACTTGCGGAGCCTTGTTTTGCGCATTAATTAGCTGCGCTTGCAAACCATAAAATTGTTGCTGATTTACATTTTGCTTAATTCCGGGGTCGTTTTTAAGCGCGTTATTAATAAAATAATCCAGATTAACCTGCTGGCCATAAACAGGCTGGCATAAGTATAAAATGCTTAAGGAAATGGTAAGCAATAAGGCAGATCTCATCAAAAAAAGTATAAATTTTATGTTGCTAAAATATGGTTTAAATCTGTAGAAAATCTGTCAGGTACGCAAATGTAATATTTGTTTTACCTGTTACTTAATTTATTACATAGCTAGGGATTGATTTGTTTCATTAAATAATTGTTAAATTATATCCTTTCAATTAAACTTCGGCTAAAAATTATAGTCAAATGCCTAAATTTACCAAAATTTATAACCCTGAACATCGCCTCGATTATATGACTATAGAAAATTTATACCAGGAAGCAATAACGCTGCTTCAGCAATTGATATCCACGCCTTCTTTTAGCCGCGAAGAAACTGAAACAGGTAATATAGTTGAGGGTTTTTTAAATCAACACGGGGTTAAAACACACCGTAAAATGAATAACATTTGGGCTTACAATAAATTTTATGACCCTATCAAACCTACCATATTATTAAATTCACATCACGATACGGTGAAGCCAAACTCCGGTTACACGCGTGATCCATATGATGCCGAAATAGCAGATGGCATACTTTACGGCCTTGGAAGTAATGATGCAGGTGGGAGCCTTGTTTCATTGATTTCCACATTCTTGTATTTTCACGAACGGGATAATTTAAAATATAATATTTGTCTGGCCACTACCGCCGAAGAAGAAATTTCGGGTAGCAATGGATTGGAATTGATCATACCAGAACTGGGCCCTCTAAACTTTGGCATAGTAGGCGAACCAACCCAAATGCAACTCGCCATCGCCGAACGTGGTTTAATGGTATTAGATTGTACAGCGCACGGGCGCTCGGGCCATGCCGCCCGCGAAGAAGGTGATAATGCCATTTATAAAGCATTAAAAGATATTGAATGGTTCCGTACGTACAGGTTCCCTAAAGAATCGGAGTTGTTTGGGCCCATTAAAATGTCGGTCACTATTATTAACGCTGGCACGCAGCATAACGTGGTACCGGCCACTTGCACATTTACGGTTGATGTGCGTGTTACCGATGCTTATCGTAATGAAGAAGTACTGGAAATGATCAAACAACATGTATCATCCGAAGTTGTGGCCCGTTCCATCAGGCTTAAGCCATCATCTATAGATAGAAACCATCCTATTGTACAGTCGGGCATTGCATTGGGCAGAACTACTTACGGCTCCCCAACAACCTCCGATCAATCGCTGCTTGATATACCATCTGTTAAAGTTGGCCCCGGTGATTCTGCACGCTCGCATACGGCCGATGAGTATATCTATGTGGATGAGATAAAACAAGGTATTGAACTTTATATCAAAATGTTAGAGGCGATCAACTGATTTTTGATAATACTACCTGTCGTCGGTGTCACGGATGAAGTATAAATATGGCGTATGGCCTTTTATAGATTTTATTTTACCTATATTATATTGCCCGTCAAACCTATCAAAGTAGGCTATCTCTGTATTACCTATCGATCGTAACTTCCCGATGTTATCGCTACCACCAAACCTGTCGTAATAACTAATTTTATTATCCCCAATCGAGCTCAGTTTTCCTATATTATCGGGGCCATCCCAACTGTTGTTGTAAGTAAACGTAATATTACCGACCGCCTTTATACGACCGATATTATCATGGCCATCAAACTGGTCATAATAGGTTATCTTTATATCACCTATTAATTTTAGCTTTCCCCTATTGTTCACACCGTCAAAGTTATCGTAATAATCGAGCATCACACCCCCAAGCGACTTTAATTTGCCCTCTTTAAAATCACCATCAAAATGCGAATAATACTCATATTCGTCGGCTTCAAAAAAATTGAGTGCCATATTACCGCTTTGATCCACACATAAGTCTATATTATCAGCCACCAGTTCAACAGATCTTATTTCCGCATTGCAGTCGGTTACTTGCATATTTATTTTTGATATGCTTTGCGCACGGCTCATTAAGCTTAAACTCAATAATAGCAAGGTTGGGATAATGCGTATAAGTTTCATAATATGATAGGTTGAATGATAGTGTAGCGCCTTTTTTATGCTACCCATAACCTTTTGATTGATAAAATTACAGATAGTTTAATAGCTATCAATAATATTTTTACCTGACGATAAAAAAGGAATAATTTATTTAAAACTTCCTCTAATGCTATTACTCACGGTATGCGCCGACCAGTAACCACTTGTAATGATACGACGGATAGTAAACAATGGGTCTTGTTGATCGCGTTTATCGGCTAACTGAAAGGCTGCTTTAAAACCATGCTTTTTTATTTCGGGAATTGCGGCCTTGTTCCATAAGCCAAAAGGGTAGGCAAAGTAGTCTATTTTTTTGCCGGTTATTTCTTGCAGTTTTTTGGTAGGCTTGTCAATTTGCTCTACCCAGTCGTCAATTGGTTTCTTTTTACCAGGTACCACGTGAATGTGGGTGTATTTTGTAACCATATGATGATCCCAGGTATGGCTGCCAATAATGTTGCCCTCGTCTGATAATTTTTTAACCTGCTCTTTGCTCATATAATGCGGACGGCCCAGTGATACCGTCATTACAAAGTAAACAGCCTTGTATCCGTGCTTTTTTAATTCCGGATAAGCAATAGTAAACTGGTCAAGGTCGGTATCATCAAAAGTGAGCATTATGGGTTTGCTTGGCAAGGCAGTACCTTTAGTTAAGTAAGCATATAACTGATCGGGTAAAATAGTATGGTAGCCGCTATCGGCAAGCATTTTTATATGCGATTTGAATGTAGCAATGGGGCAAATGTAATCTTTAGCGTTTTTAGAATCTTTCGCTGTCCAGTCGCGTATCTGATGATAACATAAAATAGGTACTTGTTTACGTGCTATAATTGCAGCGGCATCTTGCGGGCTATTAATAGTATTACCTCGTTTTAACGGTATTTTTGGTACTGAAAATGAGGCAGTTGCTGCTGTTAATATAAACGATAAGGAAAGCGGAATTAACTTGGTTATTTTCACAAATTGTAATTTAAATGTTACCGGGTAATTTATTTGCCAAATTAACGGAACATTGTGATATGATGGATAAATTAATTGCAGATTTTTAGGCACATTAGCAAATAATTATCCACAAACCATTTATGCATAAAAACTTAATTTTTATTTTAATTACAAGTTTGCTATTGCTAAACGTACAAATATTTGCCCAAAAAGTGTATAATGTTGAGAGTTACGGAGCAATTAATGATGGTAGTACCGTTAACACCGTGGCAATACAGCGTGCAATAGATGAATGCAGTAGCAAGGGTGGGGGAAAGGTGCATTTTAAAACTGGGAAATGGCTATCAGGGACTATTCTTTTAAAAAATAACGTTAAACTTTCAATAGACTCGGGCGCGGTGTTGCTAGGCAGTCCTGATATTAATAACTACACACTGGTAGAAGGTTTTAAAGATGGTTCGGGCTCTGATATGGGTTATTGTTTTATCGGAGCGGTTGATGCGAAAAATATAGGGATAGAAGGCAAAGGCATTATTGATGGACAAGGCAAGTTAGTGCATGCAACCGGAGGTACCACCAAACGGCCATTTTTACTCCGGTTTGTTAGATGTACAGGGGTTATAGTTAAAGATATCTATTTAAAAAGCCCTGCTGCATGGACTTTTAACTTATTTCAGTGTAATAATGTTACTGTAGAGGGTATCATTATAAAAAGCCGGGGCTTAGGTAACAACGATGGGATTGATATTGATGGCTGCCAGCATGTAGTAATAAAAGATTGTAATATTGAAAGTGGCGATGATGCCATTTGCTTTAAAACCACCGGCAAAGCATCCTGTAAAGATATATTAGTTAGCCGGGTTACGGTGGATACTGATCAGGGTGCTTTTAAATTTGGTACAGAATCGGTAGGTGATTTTGAAGATATAAAAGTAACAAACTGCCATGTTGTGTTCTCTAAATCAGGCGGAATAAAGTTGTTTTCGGTAGATGGATCGCATATCCACAATATCGAAATATCAGATATTGTGATGGATGATGTTAGCATCCCCATATTTATAAGGCTGGGGGCAAGATTAAAAACATTCCACCCGGGAGATACCAAACGCGAAACCGGAACTTTAAATAATGTTAGTATTAACAATATTACGGTGGTACATGCTTCTGTGATGGGGATTTTGATAAGTGGAATACCCGGCTATAAAATTGATGGCTTGCACATTAAAAATATAAATATCCATCTGCCCGGTGGTGGCATATCAGAAGAAGCACCGGTCAGGCTTTCAGAAAAGGAAGCTGCTTATCCCGAAATTAGCATGTTTGGAAAAGTATTGCCTTGCAGTGGCATGTACATCAGGCATGTAAAAAATATAGATATCACTAACGTAAACCTTGTTTTAGCCAAGGCTGATAAACGGCCTGTAATTATAGGCAGCGACATTGAAAATGTACAATTAACCAATTGGAAGCTACCGGTAAACAATGGTGATGAACCTTTAATTGAGTTAGAATCTGCCCAAAATATAGCTTTAAAGGATTTTAAAATTGATGGCAATTGTAAAACCTTATTATCCGTTGAAGGTAAAGACAGTTATAATGTATTATTGGATACCAATAACTCAGGTGCTATTAAATTAGGTGATGGTGTATTGAAAGATACGGTCAGAAAGAAATAAATGCTGCTTCCTGATAAATGCACCTTTTTATTTAACTGCCAAAAAGCTGATTCAAAATGCCAGCTAACCGTACGCCGCCTTTAAGTAATTGTTGGTTAACGGTTGCTATATGATCAAAAGTATAACGGTAACCAAGTTTTTGACCGGGTTGCTTTATTTCGTTATAGAGTTGCTCGGCTATTTGGTTCGATTCAAACAACCATTGACTTAGTCCGGTTTTTTGCCATGCCTCGCGCTGGGCCACTGTGGTATGATTAATATTTGCCGCATATTCAGTATAGCTTAGTTGCTGAGCGTCAATTAATTTGCTATCCCAAACACTATGCAGATTAGTAGTTTCATTGAAATTCCATGCAACCTCAATTTTATTTCCACCCTGATCTTCTGCCCGCCCAGCATGTAAAGGTTGATGAATATCTCCAATAATATGTATGAGCAGGCGCACATACATCAATTGCTTATCATGAGGTAAGGCCTTGTTTTTAAGTTGTTTAATAATAAAGGTAAGTTTAGTATAGGCATCGGCTATCGTATCCTGCTTTAAATACGATTGCATTTCGGAATAAGTTATCCCTGCTTTAAAATCAACATAGTGCCATGGGCTTAGATAACTATATGCCGGGTCCGATTTAATAAAATCGGCCCAATTGGCAGCCATTGCAAGAGATTCATCACCCATAATTTGTTTAAGGGCAATGCGGGCTTTGGGCCTTAAATAACTATCCGCAATTTGGCCAACAATACGATGCCCGGTTTGGCCCCATGCCATTAATTGCACAGGCAGATATAGAGATATCGCAAGTAAAAGTAGTTTTTTCCGAATAATCATAGTCCCACTAAAATATACATTTTTAAATAATAAGCCAGTCATTTTACATTAAATTAACGTTAATAGAAGGTTTAATTGCTTATCCTAAAACCATCATTAAAGTACTATAAGTTAAAGTTGAATAATTTGTAATAGTTTATTTATAAATTTATTTACTGATTAAACTACAGACAATTTTAAACGTCTCATAATTAAATCTTGAACCTAAATTATTTTTCATGAAAACCTCAACTAAATTTCTTTACACCTTTGTTACGGTTTCACTAAGTGGGCTTTTGCTATCATCATTTTTTAACGGACCCCAATTAACAATAAGAAACTTTAGTTTCCCTTATAAACAAGCCGGTTTAACAGAAAGGCAGGCTGCTGCGCATTTATTAAACCGTTTTACTTACGGTGCCACTCCCGGGCAAATAGACGAGGTTGTAAATATGGGGCTCGAAAAATGGTTTGAAAAGCAATTAAACGCTAATATGCCCGATGATTCACTTAATCAGGCATTGAGCCAATATGATGCCTTGAAATTAAGCAATGAAGAAATTGCCAGTCAATACCCACGCGGAGGGGTTATAGCACGTATGGCTATAAAGGATGGTGTGATTAATAAAGATTCTATAAACAATGTACTCGATAAAAAAGAATATAGACAAAAGCTTGCTGCCTATATGCAACAAAAAGGATATAAGCCCGAGCAGGAGTTATTTCGCCAATTTCTTAATCAAAAAATATTAAGAGCGGCTTACACAAAAAACCAGCTTCAGGAGGTAATGACAGATTTTTGGTTCAATCATTTTAATGTATCGATCACTAAAAACCAATGTGCCGAATTTATACCCGCTTATGAAAGGGATGTTATAAGGCCTAATGTATTAGGTAAATTTGATAAGATGCTATTAGCAACAGCCAAATCGCCGGCAATGTTATTATATCTTGACCTCAATTCAAGCGTCGGTGTAAACTCAAAAGCGACTCAAAGAGGTAATAAAGCCGTAATGAATATCGCGATCCAGAATGAAATGATGATGGATCCAACATCAAAGAAAGCACAGTTGGCCAAAAAATTTCAGCAGGCTAAAAAAGCCCAGGGTTTAAACGAAAATTATGCCCGCGAGGTAATGGAACTGCATACCTTAGGTGTCGATGGTGGCTACACACAAGCCGATGTAACCCAGGCTGCAAGAGTATTAACCGGATGGATGGTTTACCCGATGAACGATGGCTATGGCGATGCTTATAAAAAACTGGCAGATAATGCCGGTGATAAGTTAGCCCGCGGCGGGTTTGTACACGAAGGTGATTTTTTATTTAATGCCAACCGGCATGACGAGGGTGAAAAAACTGTTTTAGGCAAACAATTTAGCGCTAACGGTGGCTATCAGGAAGGTATTGATTTATTAGAAATGCTGGCACACCACCCATCAACAGCAAAATTTATCACTAATAAATTGGCCGTACGTTTTGTAAGTGATGCCCCGCCTCAAAGTTTACTTAATAAAATGGCACAATCGTTTACACAGCATGATGGCGAAATCAAACAAGTACTGATAACTATGGTATCATCGCCCGAGTTTTGGAGTGCGCAAGCTATACGTGAAAAAACAAAATCACCTTTTGAACTGGCTATTAGCTCGGTACGTAGTTTAAATGCTTCGATAAAACAACCTTACCAACTTTATTTATGGATAACCAAAATGGGTCAGAAAATGTATTTTTATCAGGCACCTACAGGTTTCCCAGATAGGGCTCAGTACTGGATCAATACCGGAGCATTACTTAACCGCATGAATTTCGGCTTAGCATTAGCAACACAGCGTATACCGGGAATTTCTTTTGATCTGGCCGCGCTCAATAATCATCATGAGCCCGAAAGTGCTCAAGCGGCCCTTGCTACTTATGGAAAATTGATCATTCCGGAGCGCAATCTTAAAGAAACGGTAAAATTGCTAACTCCAATGCTTAATGACCCTCAGTTAGTGAACAAAATTGACGCTGCAGCAGGGAAAACTACCGTACCTGCGGAGTTAGGCTTACCTCAGGCAGATGATATGATGATGAATGATAACACGAAGGCTAAAAAAGGAAAAAATGCAGGCCTTAAAAAGGTGAATGCTGATTTTGCAATGGTAAGCTTAAAAGGGAATAATTCCATGCTATCACAAGTAGTAGGGGTTATCATCGGTTCCCCAGAATATCAAAGAAGATAAACAACAAGATTTAAAATATTATAAAAATTAATATCATGACATCAAGAAGAGGTTTTTTAAAATCAGGCGGACTGGCATTATTTGGTATCAGTTTAGCTGGTGGCATACCGGGTTTTTTAGCAGAAGCAGCAGCCAGTGATAAAATACTTGCGCCATATAAAAAGAAAAAAACGATGGTTTGTATTTTCCAGCGCGGGGCAATGGACGGTTTAATGGCTATTACTCCATTTACAGATGAGGCATTGAAAGCCGCTAGGCCTACTTTATTCATGTCTGCAGCCAAAGGAAGCAGCAATAATCCATTAATTGATTTGGATGGGCGCTTTGGTATGCACCCATCAATGAAAGCGTTTGAACCCCTCTTCCGCGATAAGCGTTTAGCAATTGTACATGGCATAGGCTCGCCCAATAATACACGCTCACATTTTGATGCCCAGGATTATATGGAGTCTGGCACACCATTCAATAAAGGAACAGCAAGCGGCTGGCTAAACCGTGCCGTGGGTTTGTTGGGGCATGATACCACCACGCCATTTCAAGCGGTAAGTTTAACATCGGCTATGCCTCGTTCTTTTTATGGAGATAATCCATCGGTATCTATCAGTAACCTTCAGGATTTTGCCATACAGATGCGCGGTAACCCAATGGGTGCAAATATGGCTGCTAAAAGTTTTGAAGATCTGTACGGACAAACATCCTCGGGCTTATTAAAAGAAACCGGCAAAGAAAGCTTTGATGCCGTTAAAATGTTGCAAAAAACAGATACCAAAAATTATAAACCGGCTAATAACGCGGTTTATCCAAATACATCGGTAGGTAACTCTCTTAAACAAATTGCCCAGCTTATTAAAATGGATGTGGGCCTCGAGGTTGCTTTTACCGAATCGGGCGGATGGGATACGCATTTTAATCAAGGTACAGAAAATGGCATATTTGCACGCAATGTAGAAGATTTGAGTAAGTGTATTGTAGCATTTTGGACAGATTTGGGTCAATATCAGGATGATGTAACCTTAATGACTATGACCGAGTTTGGCCGTACTGTGCACCAAAATGGTACTGGAGGAACGGATCATGGCCGGGCATCATGCAACTTTATATTAGGTAATGATGTTAACGGGGGTATTGTTCATGGTGATATGAGAAGCCTCGTTACAGAAAATCTGGAAGATGGCCGCGATCTGGCTGTAACTACTGATTTCCGTAGCGTGTTTAGCGAAGTTGCAGACAAGCATTTAAAACTAAATAACGATAAGGTATTATTTCCGGATTGGACGGGGAACAAAATAGGAGTAATGAGGGGGTAAGGTGCGCCAAATCTGAGTTAAATTATTATTGCCTGTGCAGTAAAAATATAAAGTACACTCGTTGTTTTAACTAATGGTGCTTATTTATTGTATTGTTTTTTTTACATTATATTTTTTAAAATGTTGTCACATTTTATTATTTTTGTATATATGAGGCATTTATCTTTTACTTAACCATTAAAAGATAAGTGCTTAGTTTAAAATTTCATTAACCTAAAAAGCTTAGTGTTTTTTTATACATATTGATATAGATAACGTTTGTTTAATTATCAATATTAAATTAATTGACCAGTTTAACTATCCGGATACACGAAAGCACTATTTTAGTGTTTAAATTGTGGATTAGGTTTTTTTATTGTTAGTATTAAAGTGTTAATCCCTAATTAATGAATTTACAACTTGATCCAAAAAAAGGTTCATTAAGGGTAAAATATATAATAACCTTATGGACGTAACTTTACCAAAAAGTAAAAAATTATTGAACAGTGTAAATAATACTACTTTGCAGACCCTGTTTGAGGATAGCGTAGTGCAGTATTCAGCTGATACTTCTATCGTATTTAACGGTAAAAAAAACACTTATAAAAACGTAAATAGTTTAGCTAATCAGCTTGCTGGTTTTTTATTAGATAAAGGCGTCCACATTGAAGATAGGATAGGGATCGCGGTTGACCGCTCAGCCGAAATGGTTATTGTTTTGTTGGCGGTATTAAAAGCAGGTGCGGCCTATGTACCGGTTGATCCGGAATACCCCAAAGACCGTATTGAATATATGCTGGAAGATTCTTCTGCCAGTATCTTAATAACAACATCTAAGTATAAGGGTGCTTTTAAAACCGCTGCCACCGAGTTATTAATTGAGGATATTTGGCCGCTACTTACAGATTACCCTGATGAAAACCCAAAAGTAAATGTTGGTGGCAATAATTTGGCTTATATTATTTATACGTCTGGCTCAACCGGAATGCCTAAAGGTGTTCAAATAGAGCATCATAGTTTGGTGAACCTTTTGTTTAGTATGCAAAAGTTTCCCGGAATAACCCATCAGGACAAACTTTTGGCTGTAACTACCATTTCATTTGATATTGCCGGCCTTGAATTATTTTTACCGCTGATATCTGGTGCTGAACTAATCATAGTTGATACTAAAACGGCTAAAGATGGACGGGCTTTACTTGAAGCTATCAAAAATGAAGAGATAACAATTATACAAGCCACACCGTCTACATATAAAATGTTGATAGAGGCCGGATGGCATGATAAATATAATTTAAAAGTGCTTTGTTGTGGTGAGCCAATGTCAAAAGCATTAGCAGATAAGTTAGTACCCCTATGTGCCGCTTTATACAATATGTATGGCCCCACAGAAACTACCATATATTCAACAGGGAAACAAATTAAAGCTACGGATGAGGTTATCACCATTGGCTGGCCAATTGACAATACAACGGTTTATATTTTAGATGATAAATTTCAAGAAGTAGCAGATGGAGAGATTGGAGAAATTTATCTGGGTGGGGATGGTGTTGCCCGGGGCTATTTTAACAAACCCGAGTTAACAAATGAGCGGTTTATAGATAATCCTTTTCCTGCAAAACCACTTGATAAGATTTACAAGACCGGCGATTTAGGTAAAATTTTACCCGGTGGCGAAATACTATGCTTAGGAAGAATCGACCATCAGGTTAAGATTCGTGGTTACCGCATTGAGCTAGGCGAAATAGAGCATATACTAAATACACAGCCCAATATAAAAGAGGCTATTGTAACTACTTATAAAACTAAAACAGATGATGACCGCCTGGTGGCATACGTGGTTACTACAGTTAATAAGGAAAATTTAGAGACATCTGTAGAAATAAAAAAATGGAAAGCAATATTAGGCAATACCCTGCCGCATTTTATGATCCCTTCGGATTTTATTGTTCTTGATGAGTTTCCGTTAACAGAAAATGGGAAGATAGATAGAAAAGCATTACCTAAACCCGTAATAGGACAAGCACAGTCTGGGTATATAGCACCAAATACAGAAACTGAAGGTTTAATTGCCGATATTTGGGCCGAATATTTGGGTATGGAGGCGGTGGGTATTAACGATAATTTCTTTGATATTGGAGGGCATTCAATTATTGCTGTGCAGATTATGACCCGTATTGAAAAAGAAACGGGTATACGCTTACCATTGAGTTGTTTATTTGAATATCCCACAGTTTCGCGGGTTGCCGAACTGTTAAAGGACGATAGTAAGTTTAATATTCTAGATTCATTAGTAGCTTTAAAACCCGAAGGTACAAAAGTACCACTTTATATGGTACATGGCATTGGTGCTACCGTATTTAAGTTTAATGATTTTGGCCGGTTATTGGATAAAGACCAACCGTTTTATGGGTTACAGGCCAGAGGTGTTAACGGTGTTCATGAGCCATTGGATAGTATACCCGTTATTGCCGGGCAATACGTTTCCGAAATTTTAAAGCGTAACCCCGATGGGCCGTATTCATTATCCGGCTATTCATTTGGAGGGATAATAGCATTAGAAATGGCTAAACAATTGCAAGCGATGGGTAAAAAAGTAACCCTGTTGGCTATGATAGATTCGTACGTAACTAAAAACAACCAGTTTGATGATGGCCTTTATAAAAACTTCCATAAAGTAGTTACACGGATACGAAAGTTTGTTTTTGGCTTTTATTTGTTACAAAGATTCCCGGCCAGAACCCTCCAATACAAAATGGAAACAATTAAACGTAAACTATTAGGGAAAGGCGACCGCAAAATGTTTGGTGAGGATGATGTAGACGGCGCTTTTAAATACATCAATAAAGTTGCAGACGCGCTTAAAAACGCAAATGCCAATTACCGCGTTCCATACTATGATGGTGATATTCATGTATTTAAATCAACAAATCCCAGTTTTTATATCGACGATTTTAAATATCTTGGTTGGAAACCTTATGCTAAAAAAGTTATTTTAGATAAAATAGAAGGGGAGCATGCCGAAATTTTTGACGCGCCATATAACGTATCATTCGCAAAACTAATGCAAAAGTACTTAGATGAGGTTAATAGTAAATAGTATAATTACTGAAATGGTTTTTAAATCTATTTAACTTGTATTACCCCCTCAGATGTCATTACTATTCTTTTTATAGTTCCATCTGGATTATAATATAAATAATCAATACAAACCGAACGATGAAAGCTGCCCGCATCGGCAGCTAAGGCACCGTTATGATAAATAAAATACGATTTGCCTTTAAAATCAATTATAGCATGGTGGTTTGTATTAGAGTTGCCCGCTAATTCATTTAATATGCCTTTATAATGCCACGGGCCATCAATATTACGGCTCATGGCGTACGCGGTTTTTTCTGGAAACTGATACGAATAGGAGAGGTAATACCATCCATTATGTTTATGCAGCCACGGCGCCTCAGTGTAATTGGGTAGTTTTATTGTTTTGATAGGCCCGTCTAACTCAATCATATTTGCTTTAAGTTTAGCATAGTAGCAAATGGTATTTCCCCACATTAAATAAGCCTGGCCATTATCATCAATAAATACCGTTGGGTCAATATCATCCCAACTGATCTTAGTATCGGACGTGGTCATATCGTTTGTAATTAAAGCCGAGCCCCGGGCATCTTTGAAGGGCCCGGTAGGGCTATCTGATACTGCTACCCCAATTGCTTTGCCGTGTACAGATCCATGTTCAACTGCTACATACCAGTAAAACGTTTTACCGCGTTCAATTACTTGCGATGCCCATGCGTCATCTTTGGCCCAGGCAAAATTTGTCACATTAAGCGGACTAGCATGTTCTGTCCAGTTTACCATATCGGTTGATGAAAAACATAACCAATTGTGCATTTCGTAACCATTTCTGTTTTTGGGTGCAATATCATGGCCAGTATATAGATACACAGTTCCGTTATATACCATAGCTGCCGGGTCGGCAGTAAATTCGTGGGTTATAATGGGATTTCCGTTAGCATGTATAAGCGTATCCTTATGACCTATAGGTGAAGCTTGTATAGCATTGCCAACAATATTAAATGTTAAAATTATTACAGATGCTAAAAAATTAATTTTCATTTTGACACTTTTAATTGTAAACTAAAAAAAAACCAAATGTACTTGGTAATTACCGTTGTAATTATTTTAATATTCTCAAAACTATTAAAAAACAAACGCTTTCTATAATGCTGTTAAAACTCCTTATGTTTTTTTATCGTCAATATATGGACCTCCTGGTTCTCCCCATCCCCATTTGGGCATAGGTGCATCTATTTCAACACCTATTTCTGTAACGTTAGAGTTAATTACAGCTATCCGGGTTCCCCATTCAATGTAAGCTACAAAAGCCGACCTGAATTCAGGATCATCTGGTAAACTTATTTCATTTGCCGAATCTAACAATAAACTTACCCATCTTTGCCTGTGTGCTTCGGTAAGATGTTTTAAGAAATGCTTTTGTATCATTTGATGATGGCTGCCTTCGGTGTTACTATAAATTTCAGGGCCCTTAAATACTTCGGCAATAAAATGTGCAACATGTTGGGGATGATTAGCAGACATGTTTTTGAAAACAGGTTGCAAAAGATCATCCTTTAAAACCTTGTCATAAAAAACGGCGGTTAGCTTTTCAAATGTTTCCATCCCGCCGGCCCATTGATATAGGGTTGGGATATTTGATTTTTCCATCGGATGAGTTTATTATATCAAATATATTAATTGCAGATACATATATTTTATTATATATGCATAAAAATTAAAAAATGGCATTAAAAGTATATTAATACATACAGGATTGTTCAGGATGGTTGATAAGTTTCAAAGTATTAAGTTTGTTACACATCCACTTTTAATAACCTAATTCATTACAATAAGTGTAACAGACAAAATTTTACCAGTAAAATTTTGTCGGAGGAATAATGGTATTGTATATATGTCATTAAATAAAGCGCACATAGTATTAAAACACTTACCAGACAACGAATTAATTTGTATGGTGAAGGAGGATTGCATAGAAGCCTTTGAAGAATTATACTACCGGCATTGGAAAAGCCTTTATTCATTTGCATTTAAACGGACACGATCCAGAGAAATATCGGAGGAAATTGTACAAGAGTTTTTAACTAATTTATGGGCTAATCGCCATGTATTGGTTATTAAAATTTCATTTGAAGGTTATATTTATACTGCAATCCGTAACTTGGTTTTTAATTACATGGCTAAAGAGGCCCGGCGCAATACCTATCAACAATTTATAAAGTTATTTAATTCAGATCTGGATAACTCAACAGAAGAAGAAGTTTATATCAAAGATCTTCGCTATAACCTACAAAAGGAGCTGAATAATTTACCATCTAAATGCCGCTCGGTATTTGAATTAAGCAGAAAAGAAAACAAATCAAATAAACAAATTGCTAACGAACTCGGAATTTCCGAAAAAACAGTAGAAGGGCATCTTACAAAAGCACTTAAGCGTTTAAGAGTAAGTTTAAATACCGGTATTCTAATGTTGGTGATTATGTTAGTTTATGGTTAGCACTAACCGTTAAGTTTTAAAAAATAATTTCAATTAGAGCGAGGGTACTGGTGATGTTGTGTGTCAATACATATATAACAACTAATAAACCTTTCAGTCTAATTATTAATGCAAAACCCAATTACTCCGGAGTTAATCCGTAAATATTTAGAAGGCACTTGCTCACCTGAAGAAAGCTCGGTATTGCATCAATGGTATGATTCGTTTGAAGATCAAAACGACCCATTTACTGAACTTTCTATTCCCGAACAGGAAGCTTTAAAGCTGGCAATGATCAATAAATTTAAAGCATCTCTTTTAATTAAAACCAAAGGTGAAATCAACCAAGCTAAAATCAATAAAGTTCCGATCTCGATAATCTATGCTATTTCCGCAATAGCAGCAGTATTTCTGATGGTTTTCGGATTTAATTTTTTCAACCAAAATCACCTATATAATGGCAGTAAAACAACAAGCTATACTGCCGAAAAATTCATTATTAATAATCTTACCAAAAGTATTTATAAGCAAAAACTTGCTGACGGAAGTATAGTTTGGCTTAGCCCTAAAAGTCAGCTTGAGTTCCCTAAAAAATTTACTGGTGCTACCCGCGAAGTTAAAATGAGTGGTGAGGCATTTTTTGAAGTAAGTAAAGACCATAACCACCCTTTTATTATTTATAGTGGCGGGGTTATAACCCGTGTGTGGGGCACTAGTTTCCGTATACGTGCTTTTAAAAATAAATTAACCGAAGTTTCTGTAGTTACTGGTAAAGTTTCTGTTAAAATTCCAGAAAAAAACAATTCTGAAATTATGTTATTCCCCGCACAAGAGGTTACTTATGTAAAAAAGAGTGCCTTATTAAAAAAAGCGCAGGAAACTAAAAGCTCATCTATCAGACTTTGGCAAAAAGCCACCTTGTCATTTGATAATGTCGCTATTGATCGAGTTCTAAACACGCTTCAAAGTAAATTTGATATAAGTATTTATACCAATGATTTAGTGCTTAGTAAGTTTTTGCTTAAAGCAGATTTTACGGATCTGAGCTTGCCGGCTATACTTGATATACTGGAAAACTCCCTCAACACAACCTATACTATATCTGATAACGAAATTGTATTGTACAGAAAAAAACCAATTGCTATTAATAAACCTAAATAATTATAATATGAAAAAATAAAAACCTAACCGCACATATTAAAAATGACCGAAAGTGTCATCACCACTTTCGGTCAAATAGAGCCCCATTTTAAACGTCTGAAACAGGCGAATGGGGATTAATCGTCTCATTTTAAGCAAAAAATAAAACTAACGAAAGTATGAAATTTTATTTACTATCCTCTAATGACTGGTATAAAATTATGAGAATCACATTTAGTCAGCTATTAATAGCGCTAATTTTAAGTGGCATCTCTTATGCAAAGAGCTCAGAAGCACAAGATGTGCTTAAGCGTACTATTAACATTGTTGTAAACAATTCCAGTTTAGAAAACACACTGCAAAAACTGGAAGAAAATGCTAATGTTAAATTTGTTTACAGTAAAAGCATTGTTAAAACTGAACAAAAAATAACCTTTGAAGCTACAGGTGAAAAACTTGAATCAGTTTTAAACAGGTTGCTTATCCCCAATGGCATAACATATCGTATAATTGACGACCGTATTGTGCTGAATAATATTGCTGAAGCCGCAAAAGGCGAAGTTAAAGCAATAGAAATTGCTACAGCCATAATTATTAAAGGCAGGGTAATTGATGATAAAGGGGAGGCATTACCCGGGGTAACTGTTAAATTAAAAGGATCACAAACCGCTGTATCAACTGATATAGATGGTAATTATAAATTATCTCTTGCTGACGCTAACGGCGTACTTGAATTTAGTTATATCGGCTTTACAACACAACAGGTACCAATAAATGGCAGAGTTACAATTAACGTTGTTTTGATTGCTAATTCAAGCTCACTTAATGAGGTTGTAGTAGTTGGGTACGGTACTCAAAAGCGTGGTGATGTATCAGGTGCGATAGCATCTGTAAACATGAAGGAATTAAAAGATGTACCTGCAACAAATTTAAGTACAGCATTACAAGGACGTGTACCAGGGTTGGTTGTAACCCCAAATTCTTACCGCCCGGGTTCGGGGGCTACAATTAAAATCAGAGGCAGCAGGTCTTTATCAGCTGATAATGGCCCACTGTATGTAGTTGATGGAATTCCAATTACCTACAGTATCGATGATATCAATCCACTTGATATTGAATCTATTGACGTTTTAAAAGACGCCGCAGCTACTGCTGTATATGGCTCCAGAGGCGCTAATGGTGTTATACAAATCACTACTAAAAAAGGAAAAACAGGTAAACTAAGTATTGATTATACTGGTAGCACTTCCTCGGAAACTATTCTAAAAAAAGTACAAATTTATAATGCTTCAGAATTTGCTCAATTTAAGCGTGATGCCTATATAGGCTCAGGTAATTATAATGTTGGTCAAAATGCTAAAAATCCTAAATTTTATTTTCCAGATCCATCCTCAGATTTATCTCTTTTTGGAGGATTGGGAGGCGATCCTATATTATACAATTCCGTTTTAGCAGGGTATAATGTAATCAGTATTGATCCAACTACACAAGCAGTTACTGCAGAAACAAGGCCCACTACTCCCGACGAAAAACAATTTTTAAAAGATCATGGATATCCCGTTTTAGATAATATAGCTATATACGACCCGACAAAAGTAAAAACTGGTTTTGATTGGCAGAGTGCTGCGTTGCGCACCGGGCTAACTCAAAATCATAACCTAGCCGTATCTGGTGGTACAGAAAAATTCAGGAGTTCTTTTTCTGGAGGTTATTATAACCAAAAAGGTATAGAACTCGGTCAGGATTATACGCGTTATAGTTTTAACCTAAATAATGATTTTAAACCAACTAGTTTTTTAAATCTCGGCGCAAATGTAAGTTACTCAAATGCCATCCAGAATATAGGGCCAGATGAATATGCCGGAGCAAACGGTCAATTCCCATTTGCTAAACCGTATGACGACAATGGCAACTTCCTTATCCTGGCTGGTTCAGATCCAAATGTGGTAAACCCATTAAATGATGTAAATACGGTTTTTAATGAAGTTAGGATAAATCGTTTTTTGGCAAATGTTTTTGGTAAGGTTACAATTTTTAAAGGTTTAGATTACCGTATAGCCTTTGGTGCAGATATGAATAATGCAAGGCAGGGTACATTTAACGGTGTTCTCTCATCAGCAAATGCTGGCACCGCAGGCTCGGCCAGCGCAACTTATCAAACACAGTATGGCTTTGTATGGACATTACAAAACCAGTTAACTTATAATACTACAATAGCAAATAAACACGCTATAACGGCAACTGTAGTGCAAGAGTTACAAAAAGATAGGTTAGAGGCCGCTAAATTTGCCGCTACTAATTTGGCTTACGAAACCCAAAAATGGTATTCGTTGCAAAATAATACCCTGGGTACCGTTACTACATCGCCATTGCCTTCCAACTTATCTCCATTTGCTCAACACCAACTGGTTGGTTATTTAGGTAGAGTAAATTATGCCTATGATAGTAAGTATATATTAACTGCAGGATATCGGCTTGATGCGTCATCGGTTTTATCCGAAGCTCACCAAAGCCAGTTATTTCCATCATTTTCAGCAGCTTGGAGAATAGATCAGGAAAAATTTATGCGGAACATAACCTTCATAGATCAGCTAAAACTCCGTGGTGGGATAGGTGCTGTAGGAAATGCATCTATTCAACCATATTTAACTTCTGGATTACTAAATCCAACACCAACATATTATAATTGGGGTACGCTATCTGCAACAGGGTATGCACCGCAAGGATTACCCACACCTGATTTAACATGGGAACGAACAACAACAAAAAACATTGCACTTGATTTTGGTTTCTTACATAACCGGATCTCCGGCTCAATTGATGTGTATGAATCTAATACAAATCAAATTCAAAAACAATCACTACCGTCTGCCTCCGGATACTCTTCGGTATTTGTTAATTTAGGTAAAGTTAGAAATAAGGGTATTGAAATAGGTTTATCAACTGTTAATTTAGATCAACCTAAAGGATTGAGATGGACAACAGATATAACGTTTTCTGCTAATAAAGAAGCCATAGTATTTTTGAAAGATGGTTCAACAACGGATGATATTGGCAATCAGTGGTTTATTGGTCGACCAGTGAGGAATTATAATGACTATCGTTCTCATGGAATATTTCAATATACTGATACATTATCAGGAGGTATATTAAAAGATTACTGGTGGAAAAAAGGAACTGCTAATAAAGCTGCTGGATCTAATTTTCAGCCTGGTAAAATACGTGTTGATGATATAAATGGAGATACAACTATAACCGATGCAGATAAGGTTAATTTAGGGTCGCCCAATCCAAAATGGACAGCCAGTATCAATAATACATTTTCTTTTAAAGGTTTTGACCTTTCAACCTTTGTATACATCAGCTATGGAGCTCTCGTTAGAGATATCAGACCCGGATTAGTTGGACGTTATGAATCAGTTAAAGTGAATTACTGGACTCCTACCAACCCCTCAAATGACTATCAACAACCCAATCCAACTAGTGATATTCCACTTTATTGGCAGGCAATAAGCTTTAGGGACGGGTCATTTATAAGAGTACGAAGTATATTGTTAACTTACCATATACCTTCTTCACTACTTAATAAGTTCAAAATTAGTAATATGAGTTTATCGTTTAATGCTGTTAATCCTTTCTTATTTAGCAGATATAAACGATACGATCCAGAAACAGTTCCTTACACTTCTACTTATCCATCTAACAGTACTGCCAACCCTTCAGCAAGTTCCTACAGCTATCGGAGTTTTGTGTTTGGGTTGCGAGTTGGATTATAACAATTATTAAGAAAATATAATTTAAGAAGATGAAAAAATATTTTATAGCGGCAATGATCACCTTTATGGTTCTTTGCAATACATCATGTAAAAAATTCCTTAAAGAAGAACTGGTAAGCTCACTTACTCAGGATTATTACAACTCAGAGATCGGTCTTGAAGATCTGGTACGGTCTGCTTATGCGCCATTAAGATGGAAATTTGAAGGTGAACAATCTTATGCAATGTTCAATTTTGGAACGGATGATTTTATATTAGGCGATCAGTTTAATAACAAACATTACAACACTTATGAATCCCTTTTGAATGCTAATGAGGCACTTTTAAATGCTTTATGGACTAATAATTATGATGGTATTAACCGATGTAATATAGGTATTGAGCGTATACCTGTATTTAAAAGTAGTTCGGCAAAATCTTTGGCAACCGTTGCTCAACGTACACAGCGTTTGGCAGAACTGCGCTTTTTACGAGCTTACTATTATTTTATGATGGTGCAGCAATTTGGGGGTATACCAATTGTTACAAAATCAAGCACACTTATTCAAACCGACTTTACACGTGCTAGCATTACCGATGTTTACAACCTGATAATTAATGACCTGCAATATGCTAAAGATAACTTAACACCAACTAATGTTGAACAGGGGAGAGCTACAAAAGGAGCTGCACAACATTTTTTGGCAAAAGTTTATTTAACACGTGGTAGTGCTGTGGTATCTAACCGTGGGCAGCAACCAACTGATATTGATAGTGCGGCTTTTTATGCTACAGCGGTTATTAATGCAAACAACATATATGCGTTGGAGCCCGACTATATGAATATATGGAATGGTGTATACCCTGCCGGGTATCCAAATGTTGTTACTCCACCAATTGGGCAAAATGGAAGTGCTCCGGCAGGCGATTATACCAAATTCCAGACGGCACAGGCGAGTAAAGAAGTTATTTTTGCTGCCCAGTTTACTAATAATGTTACATTAGACGACCCTATAGGAAACCGTACTCACGAATACTTCATTTGTCAGTACGACCAGTTTATTCCTGGACTGGTTAGAAATGCTGATAATTTTAACGGAAGGCCTTTCAGGCGTTTAGGCCCATCCGATTATACGATTGATCTGTTTGACAGGAAGAACGATTCTAGATTTTATAAAAGCTTTAGAACCGCGTATTATTCAAATACTAATGCTGGTACACCTAAATTCTCTAATCCGTATCCTGCAAATCCAGCTCTGGCCGGGCAATTAAAATACGGAATAGGGGATACCGCGGCATTATTTATTGTTAATAATAAAGATACTAAAATTAAGATATCTGATTTTAGCAAATACAGATATTTAATTTTTGCCCGCTATTATTTAGATGCTAATAATAAATTAACAACCGGCTTTACCACAGCTAAATACTTAACACTAGTTAAGCATTTGGACCCGGTGCGTGTAACCAATGGTTTCAATGAAGAAAGGGGTGTTAGAAACGGTATTTTAGCCCGCCTTGGCGAAACCTATTTAATAGCCGCCGAAGCCTATGGGCGTAAGGGATTGTATTCAACTGCACTAGGTTATATTAATAGTTTAAGACAGCGGGCGGCGTACCATGCCGGTGAAAATAAGAATCCTCAGACGTGGATGTTTGACGGAGGTACAAAAGGGGATGTAAGCGATACTTATAGCCAGTTAATAGCCGACATGACCTTGTTTACCACCAATGCAGCAAGCGAAAATTACCCCCCTTCGGCAACCACAGATGCTCAGCGTTTTATTCATTTTATATTAAATGAACGAAATAGGGAATTATGTGGCGAGTTTTATCGTTGGGAAGATCTGGTTAGGACAGAAACTTTGTATGAAAGAACTAAATTATTTAATAAAGACGCTACCAGTATACAAACTTACAGTAATCTGAGGCCCATACCACAACAACAAATAAATTTAACAACCAGTGGTGGCCAACCCTTAACACCAGCTCAGGCGGCCGGGTATCAAAATCCGGGTTATTAATAAACGTTTAAGTCAGTATTAAACGGCGTAGCACTTTGTTACGCCGTTTTTGTTTGCGGCTAAATTTATACTTATATCATTATCCAAACAGGGCATTGCTTTACAATTAGGTAGTTATTTGAGCAAATTTGTGCCAAATGCCATAAACTCTTTTCATTCACAATTTTTAAAATTCTAAAACAAATATTGCTATTTGAGCTTTTGTATAAAATCAAGCCAAAAGAATTTATAAACGCTTAAAAATTGAAAAAATTAATTGTATTTGACCTTGATGGTACACTTGCCGAAAGCAAATCATCATTGGACGCGGAGATGGTAACTATTTTCAGCAATCTAATCAATACGGTAAAGGTTGCTATTATATCGGGTGGCGATTGGCCCCAGTTTGAAAAACAAGTGCTTACTAATCTCCCGAATAATAAAAACATTAAAAACTTATCATTACTGCCTACCTGTGGAACCAAATTTTATCAATACGACGGCAGCTGGTTAAAAATATATGCTGAAGATTTTAGTGATGATGAGAAAAAGAAAATTATAGATTCATTAAATAAAGCTATACTGCAATTGGGCCTTAAGGTAGTACGTACCTGGGGCGATCAAATAGAAGATCGCGGTAGTCAGATCACATTTTCGGCATTGGGCCAGCAAGCTCCGCTTGACGAAAAAAAGACCTGGGATCCAGATTTTACCAAACGTAAAAAAATCAAATCCATTTTAGATGAATTGATTCCCGAATTTTCTGTACAAATGGGAGGTGCTACTTCAATTGATATTACTAAACCGGGCATTGATAAGGCTTATGGCATTAATAAATTAAAACAGGTGCTGGATATACAGATTAATGAGATGATTTTTGTTGGCGATGCTTTATTCGAGGGAGGAAACGATCATCCCGCAAGGAAAACTGGGGTTGTTTGCATACAGGTTAAAAATCCGGAAGGAACTAAGCGGGTTATTGAGGCTATTATAGCCTGCCTTGCTAGTGAGACGGATAATATAATGGAAAATTAACATGGTTGATATTGTATTGCATCGGCTAGGTATTATAATGGAGCCAGAGCCAGGTAACCTGATGGAAACAGAAGGTGTCCTTAATCCGGCGGCTATACGTGGCCCTGATGGCGCGCTCTATTTATTCCCCAGATTAGTTAGCAAAGGCAACTACTCCCGAATAGGTATAGCACGTGTGTGCTTTAATGATACCGGCGACCCGGTAGCAGTTGAACGATTAGGCATAGCACTTGAGCCGGAAACAGATTATGAAAAGCATCCGGATGGAGGAGGATGTGAAGACCCTAGAATTACATTTGTTGAATCCCTTGGTTTATATTTTATGACTTATGTTGCTTTCTCGGCCCATGGTCCAAGAATAGCATTAGCAACATCGGCCAATCTTTTTAAATGGGAACGTTTGGGCCTGGCCACATTTACCCCGTATAAGGGAATTGAATTTAACGGTGTTGATAACAAAGATTCATGCTTATTTCCGCAGTTAATACCATGCCCTTCGGGCCACCCGGAGCTGGCTATAATACACCGGCCTATATTTCCGGGTACCAGCCCTGAAGAAACCATTGAAAAAAACAATAGCACCTATATGGATGAGCATAAGGAAAGTATATGGATTTCTTATTGCTCATTAACGCCACACGGTGATGAGCCTCCTGTTATTGGCCGGTTCACCTCTCATCATCATCTGGCTGTACCGGTTAATGGCTGGGAAGAATTAAAAATAGGTTGTGGTACACCGCCGGTATTAACACCACAGGGGTGGTTAATTATTTATCATGGCGTTTGTGGTCAGGAGGCAACTACAACCACCCCACGTAAGCTAACCTATTCGGCTGGATTAATGATATTATCTAAGGATGAACCATCAAATGTTATTTACCGGTCTCCGAAACCTATCCTGGCTCCTGAACTAACACTTGAACGTGTAGGGGCTATTGCCAACGTGGTATTCCCTACAGGCATAGACCAGCGTAGCGATCTGGGAACACCCAATCGTTTTGACGTATACTTTGGCATGGCTGATAACAGGATTGGTGTTGCGCGGCTGGATTTGCCTGATGATTTAAATAATTCGTAGTTTTTAAAGTAAATTAACATAAAAAAAGAGCCGTTGGCATACCACCAGCGGCTCATGTGATAAGTTATGATTTATTAGTTAGTTACTTGTAACAGAGAAACTGTTTAAGTTCCATTGTCCGCTACCCCAACCTATTTCAAAACCAAACTCTACGTCAGCTAGATATTCATTGCCATACCATCTTGGTGTATTTCTAATCCAGTTTAAAACATCCTTAATGTTTACAGATCCCTTACTTGTATTTGATGTACGTAAAAACGAAAATACATATTTACCAGAACTACTGTTAAATTTATGGTACACGTTAAATGTATGCCCACCAACATTCACATTGGTGTAGGATGGAACTGCGCCATGAGCATCATAGTTATCACAAATAGGATTAAAACCGTTTTGACGGCCCATCCATATCATCACTTCATATTTTTTATTAGTTAGCCAAATATCATATGACATGTCGCCAGCCCATCCAGAACCAGGTACCGAATAATCAAAATTACTTGTTAAATTATTGATGGAACCAATATTTTTATTCACGTCTTTCCAGGAGTGTGGATAAGTTTTTACCGCGCTGCCGCCTTGTGGCTGGGTTGTTTGTACGTTCCAACTTGTGCTTGACCATACATTCAATCTTTCAGTATTATTTGTACCGGTACCCCAGGCATCATTAATAACGCCATAGCCACCACTTACATACTGTGCCCAATTATCGGTGCCGGTAAATACATAACTGGCAGCGCTGGTAGTGAAATCTAACGACGATGAGTTTGTGAAATCAGCCCCTGATGGCACTGTTGTTTTTGTAGAAACTGCTTCTTTTTGGCAAGCAGCAAATAGTAGCGTGGAGATTGCTCCAATCATTAATTTGGTTTTCATGAAATATGTTTATAAAAGGTTACTGCCTTATGGCATTAGTGTAAAATTGCTGATACGTATTGTGATTTTCGTATAAAAACAGGGGCACATTCGTTTATTTTTATTAAAAATTTAAAAAAGTCTTGTATAGTTACTAACCAGCTATATCTGATAGTCATTGTTTATTAGTTAACTGCAAAAAAAATTATCTAAGTGTCCATTGCCCAACCTATTCCAAAACCAAATATGCGTCGGCTAAAAATGAAATACATATTTGATAAATTGTGGTTACTTTGTTAAGTTTTAATTATTAGATATTAAGTGATAGATTTGCTTTAAGTTAATATGGTAAACTATTAGTTGGCTGCTTACTATCTTTACTTTATTTACAAACCTAAATAAATTATAACCGTATAAATCCATACATTTAGTTTATAATGCTTTATAAATTGCAACAATAATTTTTTTTATTGTTGGATATTTAAATTGCAATATTTACGTTGTATAAAGTATTTGTAAACTCAAATATGCAAAATATGATAAATCGTTACCCTAGTAAGCTTGTTTTTTTTGGTTTAATACTACTCACTATATCATTAGTTACATCTTGTAAAAAAAACAATGTAACTCCAGCTCCCCCCACTACTCCAGTTAATTTTGCAACACTTGGCTTGTATGAAGCATCGTTTGGCTCTGCAAGAAGGGTATTTATCCCTATTACAAAAATAGGCAACCAAAAAATTGCTTATCTTGCTATTTTTGATACAGGGTCGTCCGGTATGACTATTGACGCTGATGGCATATTGCCCGCATCGATGATCACAAGTACCGGCATTCAGATGACTGGTGATTCAGTAAATGTAAATGGGATTACGGTAACATCGCAAACCGGGCAAATGAGTTATGGTGATAATTTAAGTACAATAACCGAATATGGAAATCTGGCCTATGCAACCATAACAATTGGAGATGAAAACGGAAATATTACTACCAGCCGGATTCCAATATTTCTGTACTATAAAACAATGAATATTACCACCGGTGAAAAATTAGCATCACACTACAGTGATATATTTGGCGTAGGCCCAGGTGTTAACTATGCTATGAATAAAGTAATAAGCCCATTAAGTTATTTTAGCAGCAAAGATATTACCAGCGGATTTAAACTATCAATGCTTAGCAGCACAAATTTCAGTACCACCGGAACCTATGTGTCCGGCTTATTAAATATTGGATTAACTAATAGCGATTTGGCAGCCTCTTCGGGCTTTATTATGCATCCACTTACGTTTGACTCCTTGGGTGGATTTTCATCAAACATTCCGGCAACAATAACTTATAATGGTCAAAATATCCCTGCCGCGGTATTGTTTGATACAGGTACTCCCGTAGCAACTATTATTGAAGATAAAGCCGCTACAAGTACCGTTGGCGCTTTACCCGTTAACACGGTTGTAAAAGTAACTACTAATAAAGGTTTTGTTTATCAGTACACTACTGGCACTACAGCTAATTTAACACAGGTGCAAAACCCTAATAATACTTTCGATTTCAGAACTATTTTCAGTATTGACTTTTTTGTAAACAATGAATACCTCGTAGATTACAAAAATCATCGGATTGGATTGAAAAACAATTAACAAAATACGTTAAAAAAATATCAAAACATCATTTACAAACTAAAGCCCATTCTTCATTTCCTCTGCCGACTCTTCTACCTTTTGTTTCAATCCTTCTTTATAAGTTATCAGGTTTTTAACTAGGTACTCATCAGCGGTTGATAGTATTTGTGCGGCAAGTATACCCGCGTTTTTTGCGGCATTTAAGGCCACGGTTGCTACAGGTATTCCATTAGGCATTTGTAATATGGATAATACAGAATCCCAACCATCAATTGAGTTGCTTGATTTTATGGGTACACCAATAACAGGCAGATGCGTTAACGAAGCCACCATACCCGGTAAATGCGCCGCACCGCCTGCACCGGCAATAATTACCTTGAGGCCACGGTCGGCTGCCGAGCGGGCATAGCTAAACATACGGTCGGGAGTGCGGTGTGCCGAAACCACAGTTAGTTCGTAATCAACGCCTAGCTCCTTTAACACATCAGCAGCATCCTGCATAACAGGCAGGTCTGATTTGCTACCCATAATGATTCCTACTTTTATCATCTGTTGGTTATTAGTTTTTTATTTATCAGGTAATTGTTGCATACCTAATAGCAACAATTATAAGCAATGCATCCAATTAGTGCAATTTTTTAACTGATTATATGTGTGTCAGTCTATTAATATAAGTTTTTTCGATTAATACATGGCTCGGTAAATACAAATGTAATTGTTGTAATTTACATCATTAGAAAGCTTTACAGGTACACAAACTTAATTATCAATTTTATAAAACATTTAAAAAGTAATATTCTTATTGAATATATTAGTGTTATTGCCTTTTTATCTATTTTAGGTTTATGAATGATCTGCAATCCGGAATTTATTTAAGGGATTTGTTTGAATTTACAAGTGATCTGATCCATATTATTAATATGGATGGTTTGATTGATACTGTTAACCCGGCATGGTTAAGCAATTTGGGTTATACTTTTGAGGAGGTTAAACTGCGTTCGGTGTATGATTTTATTGATACGCATGATCATGAGGCTTATAGAAACAATCGTAAAAGCGTTATTGAAGGTGGTAATTCTGCCCGTATATTATTTGCATTAATAGGTAAAGACAGCAGCAGGGTTTTAGTGGAAGGCCAGGTGAGGACCATCAAATTAGATGGTGGTAAATATTATACGCAAGCGGTATTGCGCAACGTCACCGCTGAAAAAGCAATTGAAAAAAGAAATCTGGATATTCAAAAACGGCTGACCAACTTTTTTCAATACGCGCCAGATGCTGTTATCGTTATAGATCAGAATCAACTCATTACAGAGTGGAACTTAAAAGCAGAATATATTTTTGGTTTTACTAATTACGAAGTGCTCGGCCAGCCTTTAAGTGAATTTATAATCCCGCAACATTTTCGGGAAGCGCATAAAAAAGGCATGCAACATTTTATGAAGTTTGGAGAAGGCCCTGTTTTAAATAAAACAATTGAGATAACAGCATTGCACAAAAAAGGTAAAGAGTTTCCGATAAGTTTGAGCATATCTAACATAAAGATTGATGATCAATGGCTTTTTGTGGCTTTTATATCCGATATATCCGAACGGAAAAATATGGAGGAAAGCCTGATACAACACCAGGCAGAGTTATTGCAATCTAAACTGATGGATAAAAAGAAAACTGATTTTTTAACAGTTGCCAGTCACGAATTAAAAACCCCTTTAACATCTATCAAGGCCTATACGCAAGTAGCTTTATCCATTTCAAAAAAGCAATCCAACGATCAGCTTAATCAGTTTTTGTCTAAAATAAATGATCAGGCCTCAAAGCTTAACCATTTGATTGCCGAATTGATGGATATGTCGAGAATTGAGTTGGGTAAAATGGGCATAAGGAAGGTTAGTTGTGATATTGGGCAATTTTTAACAGATGTAATAACTTCTATACAACCCATTATTTTACAACATGGTATTGTATTAATCAATAGTATTCTAGCTGATGTAGAAATAGATACGATCCGGATTGAACAGGTGCTGGTTAATTTGATAAATAATGCTGCAAAGTACTCGGCTCCAAATTCTATTATTGAAGTAAGTACAACGTTGGAGGACGGTTTTGTTATAATTGCTGTAAGAGATTTCGGTATGGGAATACCGCCGGAAAATTTGGACCAGGTTTTTGACCGTTATTATCGCGTTACCGAAATTAGTAACCATGTTAGCGGTTTTGGTATAGGTCTTTACATCTCATCAGAGATCATTAAGCTACATGGCGGCAATATTTGGGTCGAGAGTGAACTAGGTAAGGGCTCTGCATTTATGTTTAGTTTGCCCGTTGAAGCGTATTGAAAGTGTAAAGTTTTGCAAAATATAATTATACTATTATTTGCTGTTGTTGCTAAATTTTATCCAGGGGTTTACGTTTGCCAGGTTCAGCAGTTTTAAACTGGCTTGGTGTTAAACCTGTAATGTTTTTGAACTGTGCCGATAAATGAGCACTGCTGCTATAACCCATTTTCCATGCGATTTCGTTCATATTCAGTTCTCCGTATTCGAGCAATTCTTTTACCTTTTCAATTTTTTGCTGAATGATAAATTTCTCTATAGTAGTATCCTCCGAATCAGAAAACATACGGCTCAACCCGGCATAATCCTTATTTAAGGTGCCAGATAAATAATCAGAGAAGTTAATATGATTATCTGCTAAATCTGTATAATGCACTTTTTCTACAATAAGGTTTTTAATACGCTCAACCATTCTGTCTTTTTCGTTATCTATCAGCTCAAAACCTAAAATTTTGAGGGCAGATGCGATCTTACTTAGCTGATCGTTATCCGGATCAGGTTCTACTATGGCACTTCCCAGGCGCTCCACTTCTGCGTTAAAGCCTAAACTTTCTAGCTGTTGCCTCACAACAAGTATGCAGCGATCACAAACCATATTTTTTATATGCAGTATCATATTTGTTGGGCGTTGTACCCTATCTGTTTTAAAGTAGCAATAATTTGGGTTGCCAACAAATCATCATTGGTTTGTAGGGTAAGCACCTTGTCGGGATTGATAATATCTACATCCCATTTTTCCACACCTTTTAAAGCAGTTAACGCTGGTGTAACGGTAGCTATACAACCACCACATTTAATATTGGTTTTAAATTTTAGAGTTTTCATTTTTTAACTTTATAAATTATAGATCAAGCTTTGAATATTTTAGCCTTAGGCTGTTACTTACTACCGATACCGAACTCAGTGCCATAGCCGCCCCCGCTATCATTGGATTTAATAAAAATCCGTTTAACGGATATAATAAGCCTGCCGCAATGGGTATGCCTATAAGATTGTAAATAAATGCCCAAAACAAGTTTTGGCGAATAGTACCCACCGTCAGTTTTGACAGCATTAATGCCTTGGGGACTTGCTGCAAATCTGAAGATATGAGTGTTATTTTGGCCACATCTATTGCAATATCCGATCCCTGGCCCATCGCTATGGATACATCCGCCTGAGCCAACGCCTGGCTATCGTTTATACCATCGCCTATCATGGCTACTATTTTACCTTCGGCCTGTAGTTTCTTAACGAATGCTGCCTTGTCTGACGGTAGGCTATCGGCCTCATAATGTTCAATACCGGTCGCTTTAGCAATTGCGGCTGCCGTTTTTACATTATCGCCGGTAAGCATGTATATGTTTATACCTTGTTTTTTTAATTGATTAATGGCTTGCGCCGAGCCTTGTTTTATTTTATCGGTAATAGCCGCTATAGCCAATACGCTATCATTACTTGCAAAGTAAATAACCGTTTTAGCATCCTTTAAAAAGGCATCTATTGTTGCAGCCAGGTCATTAGGAATAATTATATTTTTTTCACTTATCAACTTATGGCTCCCGGCAAAAAATATTTGTCCCTCAAATGTAGCCTCAACGCCTCGCCCGGTTAAGCTATTAAACGATGTAATATTAGCCGGGCTTAAGTTTGTTGATTTTAACCTTGCTACAATGGCATTTGCAAGCGGGTGTTCCGACTGTTGTTCCATCGCATAAAAAACTGATTGTAATTGGTTCTCGTTATCCTTTACCGTATCACACCATACCATATCGGTAACCGCGGGTTTGCCCTCGGTGATGGTACCTGTTTTATCCAGAATAATAGCATTTACTTTATGTCCTAATTCTAAAGCTTCAGCGTCTTTAATCAATATGCCGTTTTCGGCACCTTTGCCAATACCCACCATAATGGCAGTTGGGGTGGCTAATCCTAAGGCGCAGGGGCATGCAATTACCAATACTGTAACCATAGCCATTAAGCCATGCGTTAAAGCATGTTGGCCGCCAAATAGCAACCATACACCAAAGGCAAGTAGGGCTATCAGCATTACAATCGGCACAAAAACAGATGCAATTTTATCAACTAGTTTTTGTACGGGTGCTTTAGAACCCTGCGCATCCTGCACCAAGCGGATAATTTGGGCCAAAAAAGTACTTGCACCCACCTTTTGGGCTGTAAAGCGCAAGCTTCCCTTCTGGTTTAAAGTACCTGCGAATAACTTTTTGCCTTTTGTTTTTTCTACCGCAATAGGCTCACCGCTTATCATGCTTTCATCAACAAAGGAACTGCCATCGTACACCTCGCCGTCCACGGGTATTTTTTCGCCGGGGCGTACCAGTATAAGGGCACCCACCTGCACATCGGCTATGGCGGTTTCTATTTCACCTTTTTCTGTAATTACAATTACTGTTTTAGGTTGTAGCCCAATCAATTTCTTTATGGCCGACGATGTGTTCGATTTAGCCTTTTCTTCGAGCAGTTTACCCAGCATAATAAAAACAATAACCACAGAAGCTGCCTCATAATATACATGTGGCTGCAAACCCTGCCTTAGCCAAAAAGCCGGATAAGTGGTGTTGAATACACTAAATAAAAAAGCAATTCCTGTACTCATGGCCACCAATGTATCCATATTGGCTTTGCCGTGTTGGGCTTGTTTAAAAGCATTGATAAAAAAGCTTTTGCCTGCAACAAATAATACCGGGGTGGTTAATGCCATCATGATATAATTTGCATAAGGCAACTCCATAAAAAACATTCCAATCAAAACTACGGGGAATGTTAAAATACCAGCCCAGGTTAGTTTTCTTTTTAATAGCTGATAATTATTATCTTGTATTTGGGCTTGTTTTTCGGTCGCGTTATCGGCGTCAATGATGAGATCGTAACCTATAGATTGTACCGATCGTTGAAAGTCTGAAGGCTGCACAACATCCGGATGGAATACCACCTTAACAGTTTGTGTAGCATAATTTACGCCTGCGGTTTCAACACCTTTTTGCGCGGCTATCATAGATTCGACACTTGTAGCACAAGCAGCGCAAGTCATGCCGGTAACCGGGAAAGTAAGCGTTTCTAATTTTACTGCGGGCATATGTTTTTTATTTACCATGCAAATGTACATATACTAACTGCCCGCAGCTTTATATCATTTTGGGGAATGTTTACATAATTATAGGCATTGTTTTTAATCGGAATCCGCTGCACTTAAAACCTTTTCTTGTTTTAATCCTTTATTAACAACTTAACCTAAATTATGACAAAGTTGCATTTTTTTGGCAAATGCTTTTTTATGCTCTTTATATGCTTGCTGCTCAATACTCCGGCAACTAAAGCGTATTCGGTACTTACCCACGAAGCCCTGATTGATGCCAGTTGGGATAAACAGATATTGCCGCTTTTAAAACATAAGTATAATACAGCTACAGCTGATGACCTTAAAAAAGCCCATGCTTACGCTTATGGAGGTTGTTTAATTGCCGATATGGGATATTTTCCGTTCGGGAGTACATATTTCACCAACCTGTCGCACTATGTCAGGAGCGGGGATATGGTGGGGGCGCTTATATCAGAAGCCCAGAATCTTAATGAATATGCTTTCGCGATAGGTGCATTGTGCCATTATATGGCCGATAAATATGGGCACTCGCTGGCAACCAACATTGCCGTACCGCTTATATATCCGGAAATGAAAAAAAAATTCGGTAATGTGGTAACTTATGAGGAAGACCATACATCGCATAGCCGTGTTGAAATATCATTTGATGTATTGCAAATTGCCCGGGGCAACTACGCCTCGCCAGCCTATCACGATTTTATCGGTTTCCAGGTAGCCAGGCCAGTATTGGAAAAGGCCTTTTTAAAAACTTACGGACAGGATATCAATACCGTATTTGGCGACCTTGGCCTGGCTATATCTAGTTTCCGTTGGTCTGTAAATAATTTACTGCCTGTGGTTAACCGTACAGCCTGGGTGTTAAGAAAGCACGACATTAAAAAACAAAATCCAAGTATCAATAGCCGTACGTTTCATTATAAAATGAGCAAGAAATCCTACTTTAAAGAGTTTGGAACCGAACACCAACGGCCTGGCTTTAAAGCGCAGGTAATAGCTTTTTTAGTGCGATTTGCGCCTAAGGTAGGCCCATTAAAAGCGTTAAAATTTAAGGATCCCGGCCCGGAAGGGGAGAAGCTGTTCATTCGCAGTTTTGATACGGTTTTGGTTCATTACGCGGCGGCTCTAGCAAAATTGCATACCCAAAAAAAGATTGAATTGGCTGATGTAGATTACGATACCGGAAAATTGACCACCATTGGCGAATATGGACTTGCAGATAAAACCTACGGCGAGCTAGTGGATAAACTGGAGGCCACTAAATTTAATAACCTTACCGAGCCGCTAAAGGAGAACATACTTAACTTTTACGGCAAAGCTGATAGTATAACATTGGCCAAAAAATACCCTAAGGATTGGAAAAAGACCTATACTTCCCTGCAAGATATAAAAGCGGCACGATCCATTAAAATGGATAGCTTAAAAATGGATAAACCAGTATTGAAGGCGAAGTAGGCGTAATTTTGGCTGACATTAAACGCTAACAAAAAAACCGCGGTGATTTAAACCGCGGCTTTGACATAATAGGTAGAACAAAATATTAATCGACTTTAATAAATTTGCCTGTTTCGTCAAAAATAACATCCTTACCACCAGCAATTTCGGCTTCGTAAAACGTTTTGTCAGCGGCATCCATGCCTTTTCCGGCTTCTTTTACGCTAGTTTTATAGTGCGCCTTTACATATGGTACAACAGATTTTGGCAACGCGCTTATTGGAATAGCTTTTACAATTTCAACAAACACCGCGGCAGGTGTGTATACTACTGCGTTATCCTCGCCAGATTTACCACCCCAGTTAGCTTCGTAATTACCTTTTTCTAACTCCCAGCTAACTTTAGTAGCTTCTGGGTATTTTTTTGCAAAAGCCGATTTTACCGCTGCTGGTACATTTACTTTGGCTTCTTTTTTAGTTTGTGCCATTACAGATACGCTAACCATACCTGCAAACATCATAGCTAATAACAATGTCTTTTTCATTTTTCTAAGTTTTAAATTATTTATACAAGGTTAAATAATCATTCTGTAGAAAGATTGGAGAAGAATGAGGGTACAAGATAATTTTATAGAAATTTTAAATCCTTGCGTCCAGCTTGGTAATGAATTGTTTAAACCTATGTAGTGACCCATTCTTAGAGAAGGTAGAGATTTGTGAAAGTAACCACAGCCCGCCCATCCCACAGCCTTCCTACAAATAAAAAAAATTAATACATTTGCACCCTTTAAAAACTAAATTGTATAACGCTATAATATATAAGCACTGATGAATATTACACAAGAGAAAGTTGACGCGCTGAATGCCATAGTTACCATCAAGTTAGCACCCGAGGATTATACGCCAGGTGTTGAAAAAGCAATTAAAGAACAAGCTAAAAAAGCTAAAGTACCAGGCTTTCGCCCGGGTATGGTTCCGCCGGCACATATCAAAAAGATGTATGGTAAAAGTATTTTGGTTGATACGATCAATACCTTGCTGCAAAATTCGTTAGGAAATTATATTACTGAGAACAAACTGGAAGTGCTGGGCCAGCCTCTTCCAAAGGTTGATCGTGAGAAAGAATTTGCCTGGGATTTTAACGAAGCTTACGAGTTTGATTACGAACTTGGCCTGGCTCCGGTTATCGACCTTAAATTTTCGGCTAAAGATAGAGTTACTCAATATGATATTAAGGTTGACGATCAAACCTTGGCTGATCGTATCAAAAACATTCGCCGTAGCTATGGCAAGATGACAAATCCTGACGTATCGGCAGATGATGATGTACTTTACGCCGAATTGAAACAACTTTCGGCCGATGGTTCTATTTTTGAAGGTGGTATTACCAATACAGCATCCATCCGTTTAGATCAGGTTACAAACGATGAAGTAAAAAAATCGTTATTGGGTTTAAAAAAGGATGATGTACTTACGTTTGATATTCAGAAAGCATTTAACAATGATGCGGCAAAAGTAGCGGGATTGTTGAAAATTGAAGAAGACGAGGCCGCGGATCTGAAATCGGATTTTGAGTTAACCGTTAAGAACGTAAACCGCCTGGAAGAAAGCGATTTGAACCAGGAGTTCTTTGACAAATTATTTGGAGAAGGTGTGGCTACTACCGAAGAGGAGTTTCGCGCAAAGATAAAAGAAGAAGTAGAGACCATGATGGTTCAGGATTCGGAACGCCGCTTGCAGAACGATATATACAACTTTGTGTTGGCCAATATCAATTTTGAACTGCCAAACGAGTTTTTAAAACGCTGGTTAAAAGCTACTAATGAGAACCTAACGCAAGACGAACTGGATAAAGATTACGACAACTTTGCAAAAAACCTGAAATGGACCCTGATTGAGAATAAAATCATTCGTGATAACGAAATTGAGATCAAGTACGAGGATGTTTTTGAACTGGCTAAAATTCGGTTGGATCAGCAATTCAAAATGTACAGTCCGCAGCCATTAAGCGAGGAGCAACTGGGCCAGTATACGGTACAATACCTTCAAAACAAAGAGAATGGCAGCAAAATATTTGAAGAGATTAAAGCCATAAAAGCTTTAGACTTTTTAAAGTCGGTTGTTACCTTAGATAAAAAAGAGATCACACACCAGGAGTTTAGTAAACTGCCTGCTTAACCTCACCCAACCCTCTCCAAAGGAGAGGGCTATATAAAATATAACTCACTTAAAGCCCGCTTCTTTTTTGCGGGCTTTTATATGATGTGTGCCACGCACCATGTGGGCTTTGTACTCGGGAACTTCCGCCTACTGTTAGATTAAGGTCAGCAAGTTCAGCCCTAAATCCGCGTTTCCAAATAATGACCGTCAAACTACATATCCTAAATAAAAAAAATATTAATTTGCTATATAATTTACTGCTTTGTGCTATATATTAGCACCAAGCCTTAACCATCAAAAATTATGAATATTGACAAGAACGAATTTCGCAAATACGCGGTAAAACATCACCGCATCAATAGCCTGGCCGTTGATAGCTTTATATCACGCGTTGATAAAAGCAGGATACCGACCGGTATGACGCCTTATATCATTGAAGAACGTCAGCTAAATATTTCTCAATTAGATGTGTTTTCGCGTTTAATGATGGATCGTATCATCTTTTTAGGTGATGCCATTTACGAGAACATAGCCAATATCATACAGGCTCAATTGTTGTTTTTACAATCAGCCGATGCTAAACGCGATATCCAGATCTACATTAACTCGCCGGGTGGCTCTGTTTATGCAGGTTTAGGTATTTACGATACTATGCAATTCATCACTAACGATGTTGCCACCATCTGTACAGGTATGGCGGCATCAATGGGCGCGGTATTGCTATGCGCTGGTGCGCCGGGTAAACGGGCTGCATTGCCACATGCGCGTGTTATGATACACCAACCATCGGGTGGGGCGCAAGGCCAGCAATCTGATATTGAGATCACTTACCACGAGATTACCAAACTAAAAAAAGAACTATACCAAATCATTGCCGATCATAGCGGCGCACCATACGAAAAAGTTTGGGACGCTTCTGACCGTGATTATTGGATGATAGCCGAAGAGGCCAAAGAATTTGGTATGGTTGACGAAATTTTAAGAGGTAACTCAAAAAAATAAGTAAAACCTAAACTATAAAATAAGGTTTACCGTATAGATGCAATAAACCGGCGCGTTCGGTTTATTGTATAAAATTGCATTTCTGAATTTTGAATTAGTGTGATTTTACACTAATAAGATGCATTTTATCATTATTAATCGTATTTTTGAGTAAAGCAATGATTATGACCAAAAACAGCAAAGAAATCAAGTGTTCGTTTTGTGGAGCCGGGAAACAGGATTCATTAATGCTGATCGCTGGTTTAGATGCTCACATTTGTGATAAATGTGTTAACCAGGCCAATGAGATATTAGCCGAAGAGTTAAAGGTTCGCAAGGTTAAAAACCCTAACCAGGTAGCCACTATTTTAAAACCTTACGAAATTAAAACACACCTTGACCAATATGTTATTGGGCAGGATGATGCTAAAAAGGTACTTGCTGTAGCCGTATATAATCACTATAAACGTCTTAACCAAAAAGTTGAAAAGGATGAAGTTGAGATTGAAAAATCAAACATCATTATGGTTGGCGAAACTGGTACAGGTAAAACCCTGTTGGCAAAAACCATCGCTAAAGTATTGAACGTTCCGTTTTGTATATGCGATGCTACCGTGCTAACCGAAGCTGGCTATGTAGGTGAGGATGTTGAAAGTATTTTAACACGTTTATTGCAAGCCGCTGATTATGATGTAACTACTGCCGAAAGAGGTATTGTTTATATTGACGAAGTGGATAAAATAGCCCGCAAAAGCGATAACCCGTCCATTACCCGTGATGTATCCGGAGAGGGTGTGCAACAGGCGTTATTAAAGATACTCGAAGGTACAATGGTTAACGTACCACCACAAGGTGGCCGTAAGCATCCCGACCAAAAAATGATAACGGTTAACACAAGCAATATTCTGTTTATTTGCGGTGGCGCGTTTGATGGTATCGAGAAAAAAATAGCTAACCGCCTGCGTACACAAACCGTTGGTTATAAATTTAAAAGTGAGGATCACGATATTGACCTTAAAAACCTGTATAAATATATTACGCCGCAGGATTTAAAAGCCTTTGGTTTGATACCCGAGTTAATTGGACGTTTACCAGTATTAACTTATTTAAATCCGCTTGACCGCGAAGCATTGCGTAACATATTAACAGAGCCTAAAAACTCGTTGTTAAAACAATACAAAAAACTATTTGAATACGAAGGCATCAAGCTGGAATTTGAGGCAGAAACCTTAGAGTTTATTGTTGATAAAGCGATGGAATTTAAATTAGGTGCCCGTGGCCTGCGCTCCATTTGCGAAGCTATAATGATTGATGCCATGTTTGAGTTTCCATCTAAAAAGGATGTTAAATCACTCAATGTGACACTAGACTATGCTTTGGAAAAATTTGAAAAATCAGACCTGAAGAAATTAAAAGTAGCCTAAAAATCGTTGAAGGTCAAAAATTAGGTTTAAAACATAACCCTGGTCAAAAGCCGGGGTTTTTTATGGGTTAATATTAGAAATACATTCATTTTTTTGCGTTGTTTTGATACTATTATATCTAATTTTAATGATTAATTAATCCTTTTGAAGTAGTATTTGTCCAACCATTTATATTAGCAGTCAAAATTAACCAGTTTGTTCAGCATATATAACCTAACTAAATACTTACTGTGATTAAAATCGGACTCATTTTAAGCTTATTCAGCGTGTTATTCTGTGCAAATTTATACGCTCAGCATGATACATTAACTTTAACAGCAGCCCCCTCAGTTAACAGTCAGGCATCCGCAACTATTGATTCTTCCCGTCAAAAAGATATGATTGATGTTATACATCGTCTGTTTCATGAAAAAGAAAATCTACAACATCAATCGCCAAAAAAGGTAAATCTTTCGGTAGTGCCATCAATAGGGTATACCTTATCAACCGGGTTTGCGGCAGGCATGAGTGGAGTAGCAACATTTTATACACAGCCCAATCACAATAAAACAAATATCTCGATAGTTAATGCACAGCTTTTTTTTGATACCAATAACCAGCAAACATTTTTTGTGCAATCTAATATTTTTACCGGGTACGATAACTATAAGTTTATTACCGATTTGCGTGTGGCAAAATATCCGGATGTTACTTATGGTTTAGGTAGTTCAACCACACAGACACAGGCCGATCCGGTTGATTATAATTATATCAGGATATACCAAACAGTACTCAAAAAAATCAATTCAAACTATTATGCCGGTTTAGGTTATAATCTTGACTATCATTATGGCATTGTTGAATATGGCCAATTAGATGGCAAAACTACAGCATTTGAACGATATGGTAAAACAGAGTCGTCCACGTCGTCTGGCTTGAGCCTGAATCTATTATTTGATAACCGCCAAAATCCGATTAATGCATTAGGTGGCGCATATGCTAACATGGTATATCGGCATAACCTGAAATCTTTAGGGAGCAACAGCCAATGGAGCTCCTTAATTATCGATGCACGTAAGTATTTTAAGTTATCATCACGAAACAACAATGTGCTGGCGTTTTGGAGCTATACCTGGATCACTTTAAATGGAAGGCAGCCCTATCTTGATCTGCCAACTGTAGGGGCCGATACATACAATAATACCGGGCGCGGATATGCTATTGACAGGTTTCGGGGTAAAAACATGCTCTACCTTGAAAGCGAGTTCCGCTTTGGTTTAACGCGTAATGGTTTAATTGGCGGTGTACTGTTTGCCAATGCTCAAAGTTACTCCAAAAACATAGATGCCACATTGGCCCGTATAATACCCGCGGCAGGCACAGGGATACGTATCAAAATAAATAAGCACTCGGATACTAACCTTTGTATTGATTACGCCATTGGTACAGATAACTCCCGTGGTTTTTTTGTTAACCTGGGCGAGGTGTTTTAGTTTGTCCATCAAGCAATTATAAGTATAAAATTTGCGTTTTAAATTACCTGTTAAAAATTCAATAATCCCCATTTATCGCTATATTTATAGTATGCCAATCCTTCAAACCAAACACGAGATTATACGTTGCGACCGGTGCAGCGCGGCTTTTGAGTGTAAGGCCAATAAGTTTACGCAGTGTCAATGCAGCACGGTGCAATTAACTATTAATGAAGTACAGTACGTTAGTGAATTGTACGAAGGGTGCCTATGTGCGAGTTGCCTGCGCGTATTAAAGCAAGAATACATAGATTCTATATAACAACATTACATTTTGGTAATGATACCCACCAAAATATTTAAGACCTTTGCGTGTGTACAAAGTACACACTGATATTTTGCCACATGACTAAACAACAATACGTTTTTCGCATACTTATATTAGGGTTACTTACTACACTTAGCCCCTTCAGTATTGATATGTACTTACCCGGATTTAAAGCCATAGCCGATGATCTGCATACCGATACCAACCATGTAACACTATCATTAAGTAGTTTTTTTATAGGCTTAGCGGCAGGCCAGTTATTGTATGGCCCTTTGTTGGATAGGTTTGGCAGAAAGAACCCTTTGTATGCAGGTATGGCCATTTATATAGTAGCATCGCTTGGTTGCATGTGGGTGCATACTATCAATGCCCTTATCTTATTACGGTTGGTACAGGCTATAGGCAGTTGCGCGGCAGGGGTGGCATCAATTGCTATGGTGCGCGACCTCTTCCCGGTTGAGGATAATGCTAAAGTATTCTCGTTACTGATGCTGATACTAGGAGCCTCGCCTATGGTGGCACCTACTGTTGGTGGGTATGTTACCGCGGTGTTTGGCTGGCACGCTGTATTCTTAATATTAACTATAATAGCCATACTTACCTTATTGGCTGTTATAGTTATGCTGCCCGAAAGTTACCAGCCAGATACAAGTGTGTCTTTAAAACCTTTGCCTATAATTAGTAATTTTTGGTTGGTTATTACCGAACCTCAATTTTATACCTATGTATTTACAGGATCGTTTGCCTTTGCAGGGTTGTTTGCTTATGTAGCAGCATCACCGGTAATATTTATGGGTATATTTGGTTTAAGCGGCCAAATATATGGGTGGATATTCGCAGGGCTTTCGGTCGGGTTCATTGGCTCTGCCCAGATTAATAATATAGTAATGCGCTATTACAAAAGCGAGCAGGTAGTTAAAGCCGTACTTATAATAGAGGCCGTATCGGGCATTTTGTTTTTGATAGGGGCGGTTTATGGCTGGGTTGGTTTATGGGGTACTATCGGTTTTATATTTATAAACCTTTGTGGTTTAGGCTACATTAGCCCTAATACCTCGGCCTTGTCAATGGCACCCTTTTCTCAAAATGCGGGTAGTGCATCGGCTATGATGGGCTTTTTGCAATTGAGCCTTGGGGCATTAGCAACCTATGGGGTAGGTGCGTTTAAAAGTCATACTGTTGTACCTCTTGCTGGCATTATGGCGGCATCGTCTATTATAGCATTGTTAGTTTTGCTTATCGGCCGCAGCCGGATACGTAACCAGATAGAGGCTAGTAAAGATGCAGGTGTGATGGTACATTAATATCGCGTTAAGGGGAGGTGGGAGCGATGATTAGTACCGTAATTGCTTTATTTGTCATAATATGCACAGCTCATCATCCGCAATGCTATCAATTTCTAAGGGGTTATGGCTCACTATCAGGCATGTAATGCCGAGTTCATTAAGTAAATTTTTAAGTTCGGTTATTATGCCTACCCGCATTTCCGGATCGAGAGCCGAGAAAGGCTCGTCCATAAGTAATAATTGAGGTTTAGTTGCCAAAGCACGTAAGATAGCCAATCGCTGCTGTTGCCCTCCCGAAAGGTGTTCGGGCTTATGTAGTAACATGGTTTCCAACTGCCCGAAGTGCAACAGCCTGTCAATCCATTGTTGATCTTTAGTGGCGTATTCCAGGTGTTGCAGAACCGTCATGTTGGGGAACAGGGCATAGTTTTGGAAAACCATACCCACACCACGTTTTTGTACAGCAAGGTTAAAGTTATTGTCAGTGTTAAGCCAAGGTGTATCATTAAAAATTATTTTACCTTTTTCGGGAAGAGTTAGGCCTGCAATTATTTTAAGCAGGGTAGTTTTACCGGATCCGGATGCACCGTACACTTTGATGATGCTTTTTGGAGCAATACTAGTGTTAACCTTTAGTATATTATGCCCCTGGTAAGTTCGCATCTTTTTTTCAATAGCTATATTTATCATTCAAGCGGGCTTTTTGCGGCATGTTTATTAAAAATAAATACCGCCATTACAATTGCAAATGTAATTACGAATAGCAACAACGAATAAACGTTAGCACTGGCATAATCCATATTCTCCACAGCATCATATATTGCGATGGAGGCCACGCGAGTTACGCCGGGTATATTGCCGCCTATCATCAGTACTACGCCAAATTCGCCAAGTGTATGTGCGAAGGTTAAAACAATGGCTGTGAGTACAGATGATCGTATATTTGGTAGCAATACCTTAATAAAAGTCTGCATTGGGGTTTTGCCCAGCGTGTATGATGCTTGTGATAACGATAAGGGTAATTGTTGTAAAGCAGATTTGATAGGGCCTATCATAAATGGCATGCTATAAATAACCGAAGCCAGTACTAATCCAGGAAAGGAAAAAACGAATTGTATGTTAAAATGCTCCGACAACCATTTACCAAAGCCTTGCTGCGGACTAAAAGCTATCAGTAAATAAAAACCAAGTACCGACGGCGGTAACACTAGTGGCATCGTAATGATAACTTCGGCTATTATTTTTATAAACGATCGTCCATTTGAAAGCCAGTAGGCCAGGGGCAAACCAATTATTAATAACAGTATTGTAGTAATACCGGCCAGCCGCAGCGTTAACCAAATAGGCGACCAATCCATCTAATATACAAGGGTTTTGTTTCTCATTTAATCTGCATGGTAACCATATTTTTTAAATATGGCTTTAGCCGATGAAGATAAGAGGTATTTATAGAATTTTTTAGCTTGTTTTAAATTATTGTCTTTAGCGTGTTTTAAAATAACCATGCCTTGTTTAATGGGGCTGTATAATTTAGGGTCTACTATTGTCCAGTAAAAGGGTTTTGTTTGATCGGCATCAATAATAAACGACTGCGTAGTAAAGCCCAAAGTAACCACGCCCGTAACAATATAAGTGTTTACCTGTGCTATACTTTCGCCGTATACTATTTTGGCTTTTAACTTACCCGCCATGTTATATTTTGCCATAGCCTCCATAGCTGCTTTGCCATATGGCGCAATGGTTGGGTTGGCAAGAGCAATTTTTTTAACACTGTCTGTAAACAACAAGGTTTCCCAATGTTTAAGATTAGTGTTTTTAGTGCTGCATATAATAAGGCTGCCAAGCGCATAAACTTCGGGTTCTTTAATGGCAAAACCATCTTTATATAGGGCATTCGGGAAACCCATATCAGCAGATAAAAAAACATCAAATGGTGCGCCATTGCGGATCTGAGTGGCCAGATTACCAGATGAACCTGTGATTGGTTCTATCTGTATTCCAGTTTTATCCTTAAAGCTTTGTTGCAACGCCTTAATTACAGGTTGTAAGTTTGCCGCCACAGCTACTTTAATCTGTGCAAAGGTGATTGTTGTTAATAGAAGGCATAGTATGGAAAAGGCTAGTTTTTTCATCTTAAAATTATTGTTCGATTTTTGGTTTCGGGTATGAAGCTATTGGCAAAACGATGGTGGACTCAAATAATTTATATTTGCCGTATTAACTTTTCAATAGTATAAAAAACACATTACCAACTATTAGCTTATCAATACTTAGCTCACACTTTCATTCAATAGCTCATGTGCTTTAGCGCAGGTTAGCTCAATATTATAAACCGCTTCAAGTGGTTGTTGCTTTTTACCACCCTCGTGAAGGGTGCCAGTATCAACAGCTCCGAAGCCAATTTCTTCTATCAACCGTGATACTTTGGCTTTGGCTTCAATGCTATCACCAGCCATAAATATAGCGCGACGCTCTTGTAAAGGCAAATCCTTGCGCCCGCTTTCGGCTAGATGTTGAAACCAAATAGTATTGAAAGCTTTTACTATAATGCTACCAGGTAGGCGTTTAGCAGTTTCTTCGCTTGATGTTGAATCACCAAGGTTAAACAAACCGCCTTCCGCTTTATAATGGTTCATAGCATCAATTACAATTTTACCTTCCAACAATTTAGGATCGGGGAGAGCCTCAGTGTTGCGCCACGGAGTAGCAAGCAAAACAATATCGCCAAAAGCCGCGGCATCGTTCACACTTAGCGCAATGGCGTTATCGCCCAGCATCTTAATCTCCTCTTTGAGTGTTTCGGGCCCCCGCGAATTACTGATAGCAACCTGATGCCCGGCCTTTATAAATAAAATTGCAATGGTAGTGCCTATATTTCCTGCTCCTATGATGCCTATTTTCATGATTATTTTTGTTTAAAATAAAAGCAAAAGCTTTTACTGCCACCTATTTAAAACCCCTGTGGGTTACTATTGTTTTAATTGTTTTATCCAATTAAGTATACCCTGCAGAGTTTTACCATATATTAATCGCTTCATTCAGCATCTGCAATACAAATTTCTCTTCTGTTTGTTTGCTAATTTTTATTTTCAAGAGCGTAAAAATATGATATTGGTAATACTATTGCTCATTTTGCGCATTTTTTAGCAAAAATCTTAAGTTATTACGCAGTTTATATTAAGTTAATATTGTAATTTTATAAATGTATTTTTTTGTTTTTTTAACTATAAGCCTTCTAAAATTAATAAATTAATAAATTTTTAAGTTAATTTAAGGTGTTTTTTATATAATCCTAAAAAGCTATTTTTCCTTTTAAAATCGCTCCATATTTCTTAACTTCGTTATTACACCTTTTTAAATAAAATGCTTTTTTTTATAATATGGAGCAAATAGATTGTCAGCAGCAGGGCTTATACAGACCTGAATTTGAACACGACTCGTGCGGAACGGGATTTTTAACTAATATACATGGTCAAAAATCAAACCAGATTATTTTAGATGCGCTAACCATACTTGAAAATATGGAGCATCGGGGTGCCTGTGGCTGTGACCCGCTATCGGGCGATGGGGCCGGACTTTTAATACAATTGCCACACGAATTTTTTATGGATGAATGTGCCAGTCTGGAGATTAGTCTTCCGGAGCCTGGCGAATATGGGGTAGGCATGATCTTTTTTCCTAAAGATTCTGTCCTCAAAAAAGCATGCCGTACCATTATTAAAAACGCCGCAGAAAAACTCGGCCTGCCAATATTAGGATACCGAAAGGTGCCTGTTGATTCATCCGTAATTGGCGAAACAGCACGCTCTGCCGAACCTGATGTTGAACAATTATTTTTGGCCCGCCCGCATTACATCACCAATGACGAAGATTTTGAACGTAAGTTATATGTACTGCGCCGATTTATAACCAAAACAGTTGGCGAAAGTGTTAAAGGTTCGGTTGAGCACTTTTATTTTACATCGTTATCGTGCAAAACCATTATATTTAAAGGTCAGTTAACCACATATCAGGTACGTCAGTATTTTACGGATCTTACCGATACGCGTATGGAATCAGCTTTTGGTATGATCCACTCTCGGTTTTCTACCAACACATTCCCATCATGGCGTTTGGCTCAACCATTCCGAATGATAGCCCATAATGGCGAGATCAATACCTTAACCGGTAACTTAAACTGGTTTTATTCGGGCCTTAAATCATACGTGTCTCCATATTTTACCAAAGATGAAATGGATATGCTACTGCCTGTTATTGATAATAACCAGTCGGACTCTGCATGTTTAGATAATATTGTAGAAATTTTATTACATACAGGCCGCTCATTACCACATGTAATGATGATGCTGGTGCCAGAAGCATGGGATGGCAACGAACAAATGGATCCTGTTAAAAAGGCATTTTATGAATACCATGCTACCCTGATGGAGCCATGGGATGGACCCGCCGCTATTACATTTACCGATGGAGGTAAGCTAATAGGCTCCCTGCTTGACCGTAACGGCCTACGCCCACTGCGTTATGTAATTACTAATGACGACCGCGTTATTGTAGCATCAGAAGCCGGCGTTTTAGCTATCGACGAAAAAACAGTAGTACAAAAAGGGCGTTTACAGCCTGGTAAAATGTTTTTGGTTGATATTGAAAAAGGTAAAATTATTACCGATGATGAAATTAAAGCAGATATCACTTCCCGACAGCCTTATGGTCGTTGGTTAGAAAACTATAAAATCAGGTTGGAAGAGTTGCCTGAGCCTCGTTTAGCTTTCTCAACCCTTGCACCTACATCAGTGTTCCGTTACCAACAAGTATTCGGCTACACCCGCGAGGATATTGAAACCATTATTATGCCCATGGCTATTGATGGGAAAGAGCCAATAGGCTCCATGGGTACTGATGTGCCTCTGGCTATTCTGTCAGACAGGCCTCAGCATTTATCAAGCTACTTTAAACAATTCTTTGCACAAGTTACAAACCCGCCTATTGATCCAATCCGCGAGCGTTTGGTAATGAGCCTCGCTACTTTTATAGGTAACAACGGTAATTTGCTTGATGAGGATAAAATGCATTGTCATTGCGTTACGCTTAAACAGCCTATTCTTACCAACTATGAATTAGAAAAACTACGCAGTATAGATACTGGCATGTTCCATGCTAAAACCCTGCAAACGTACTTTAAGGCCGATGGCCAACCCGGTTCATTGCAAAAAGGCATAGCCAGACTTTGCCGCTATGCCGAAGATGCTTGTGATGACGGTTTTGAAGTATTGATACTATCAGACCGTGCCCTTGATTCTGAGCATGCGCCAATCCCGTCGTTAATAGCGGTATCCGCGGTGCATCATCACCTGATAAAAAAAGGGTTGCGTGGGGCAGTAGGTTTGGTTGTTGAGGCCGGAGACGTTTGGGAAGTACACCACTTTGCCTGTTTATTAGCTTTTGGAGCCAGCGCCATTAATCCATATCTAGCTTTAGCTACAATTGATACCTTAAAAAACGAAGGTAAAATTGATGCTAATGCCGATTCTAAAGCATTATCAAAAAACTATGTTAAAGCTATTACTGATGGTTTGTTAAAGATATTTTCCAAAATGGGCATCTCAACACTTCAATCATATCATGGCTCTCAAGTATTTGAAATACTGGGACTTAACAAAGAAGTAGTTGATCAGTATTTTACAGGAGCAGTAACCCGAATTGGTGGTTTAGGCATTGATGATATTGCACGAGAGGCGCTTGTTAAACACCGAATTGGATTTAACGAAACACCAAATGAGCATTCATTACTACCCGAAGGCGGTATATATCAATGGAAGCGCAGGGGAGAAGCACATTTGTTTAATCCGCAAACTATTCACTTGCTACAGCATGCTACCCGCATTAACGATTACAGCGTTTATAAAAGTTATGCAAAGATAGTTAATGAACAAACTGAAAAGCATTTCACTATACGTGGATTATTAGATTTTGCCCATCACCGCGAATCAATTGCTATTGATGAGGTTGAACCGGCGGAAACTATTATGAAGCGTTTTGCTACTGGTGCTATGTCCTTCGGTTCCATATCACACGAAGCACACAGCACTTTAGCCATTGCCATGAACCGCATTGGTGCAAAAAGCAATACAGGCGAAGGTGGCGAGGATGAGATGCGTTATATACCATTGCCTAACGGTGATTCTATGCGCTCAGCGATTAAGCAAATTGCATCTGCTCGTTTTGGGGTAACATCAAACTACCTTACCAATGCCGATGAGTTACAAATTAAAATGGCACAGGGTGCAAAACCAGGCGAAGGCGGACAATTACCCGGTCATAAGGTTGACGATTGGATTGCCAGAACCCGCCATGCTACTCCTGGGGTTGGTTTAATTTCGCCACCACCACACCACGATATTTATTCTATCGAAGATTTAGCGCAATTAATATTCGATTTAAAGAATGCTAATCGCGCAGCACGTATTAATGTTAAGCTGGTATCAAAAGCCGGGGTGGGGACCATTGCCGCCGGTGTTGCAAAAGCTCACGCCGATGTAATATTGATTGCCGGTTACGATGGTGGTACGGGTGCATCGCCAATAAGTTCTATTAAACACGCGGGTTTACCCTGGGAACTTGGTTTAGCTGAGGCTCATCAAACACTGGTACGCAATAAGTTACGTAGCCGTGTAGTACTACAGGCCGACGGACAGATGAAAACTGGCCGCGATTTAGCTATTGCTGCCTTAATGGGTGCAGAAGAATGGGGAGTTGCAACTGCGGCCCTGGTTGTTGGCGGTTGTATTATGATGCGTAAATGCCATTTGAATACTTGCCCGGTTGGTGTTGCAACGCAGGACGAAGAATTGCGTAAGCTATTTACCGGTAAGCCTGAACATATTGTAAACCTGTTTCGCTTTATGGCGGAGGAGATGCGTGAGATTATGGCTGAACTGGGTTTTAGAACCATCAATGAAATGGTTGGCCGTGTACAGTTTCTGAAAGTTAAGGACGGAATCAAACATTGGAAAGCAAAAAAAGTAGATCTATCCGCATTACTACACCCTGTGTACAATGCCAAGGGCCTAACGCTTTACAATAGCGAAAAACAAGACCATGGGATGGATGACATTCTGGACTGGAAATTGCTCGAATGTGCAAAGCCAGCTCTCGAAGATCAGAGCCCGGTTTTTGCTTCGTTTGATGTGAAAAATACTGATCGTACCATTGGTACACTATTATCTAACGAAATATCAAAAATATATGGTTCTGCCGGTTTGCCGGAGAATACAATCAACTTTAAGTTTACCGGTTCTGCGGGCCAAAGCTTCGGTGCCTTCTCAGCCAAAGGATTATCTTTTGAGCTTGAAGGTGAAGCTAACGACTATGTAGGTAAGGGATTATCAGGAGCTCAGTTGGCCATATATCCATCTAAAGAAGCTACATTTATCCCTGAGGATAACATTATTATAGGTAACGTTGCACTTTATGGCGCTACATCCGGCGAATTATTTATCAGGGGTATGGCGGGCGAGCGTTTTGCGGTACGTAACTCTGGTGCTACAGCTATTGTTGAAGGTGTGGGCGATCATGGTTGTGAGTACATGACAGGTGGCCGTGCGCTAATCTTAGGCAAAACGGGCCGTAATTTTGCCGCCGGAATGAGTGGTGGTATTGCCTGGGTTTATGATCCGGAAAATACTTTTACAGAGAACTGCAATACCGAAATGGTAGACCTTGATCCGTTATCGGCAAAAGATAAAGAACAGATAGTTACATTGCTGCGCAAACACGTACAAATTACAGGTAGTACAGTGGCTAAATCCTTGTTGGAGAACCTGGAAGAATCACTGCTTAAATTTGTTAAGGTATTCCCAAAAGAGTACAAAAAAGTTTTGCAACAAGCACAATATCAAACCATCAGCTAAGAATAAAAATGGGCAAACCAACTGGATTTAAAGAATTTGGAAGAGAGCTTCCGTCTAAAATATCACCTAAAGAGCGTGTAAGCAATTATAAAGAGTTTGTAAACCTTTATCCCGAAGAGAAGTTGAACGAGCAATCGGCACGTTGCATGAACTGCGGTGTACCTTTTTGTCATTCAGGTTGCCCGTTGGGTAATATCATTCCTGAGTTTAATGATGCGGTATATCGTAAAAATTGGGAAGAGGCTTATGAGATATTGTCATCAACCAATAACTTCCCTGAGTTTACAGGCCGTATTTGCCCGGCCCCTTGCGAATCCGCATGTGTGTTGGGTATTAATAAACCACCCGTAGCCATTGAAGAAATTGAGAAACATATTATTGAGGTAGCATATGCCAAAAACCTTGTAAAACCTACGGCTCCATTAACTAAAACCGGTAAATCGGTTGCGATAGTTGGTTCTGGTCCAGCGGGTTTAGCGGCGGCAGCCCAGTTAGTTAAAGCAGGCCACGAAGTTACAGTATACGAACGTGACGATAATCCGGGTGGTTTACTGCGTTATGGTATACCCGACTTTAAGTTAGAAAAGTGGGTTGTTGAACGCCGTATAAAAATAATGGAAGAGGATGGCATTGTATTTAAATGTAACACCGAAATTGGTAAACATGTAATGCCTGATGAACTTGTACGTAACTTTGACGCGGTGGTATTAGCAGGAGGCTCCACCATTCCGCGCAATCTTAACATACCGGGGCGTGAGTTTAAAGGGGTGCATTTTGCTATGGACTTTTTAAAACAGCAAAATAAACGTGTAAGTAATATTGAAGTTACCGCCGAAGATATTTTGGCAACTGGTAAAGATGTTGTTGTTATTGGTGGTGGTGATACAGGATCTGATTGTGTAGGTACCTCAAATCGTCAGGGAGCACGCTCGGTACGCCAGTTTGAAGTAATGGTACAACCGCCGGAGCAACGCACACAGCATATGCCATGGCCTACCTATCCGATGATATTGAAGGTTACCAGCTCGCATGAAGAAGGTGTTGAGCGCCATTGGGGTGTAAATACTAAAGAGTTTTTAGGTGATGAAAACGGTAATTTGCGCGCTTTACGTGTAACTGACGTAAACTGGGAGCTTGACGTAATGAACCGACCAGTAAAATTTACCGAAGTACCAGGTTCTGAGCGTGAATTGCCTTGCCAGGCCGTATTTTTAGCAATGGGATTTGTAAACCCGCAATATCAAGGCATGCTTGAGCAGCTAGGTGTTGAACTTGATGAACGTAAAAATGTGAAAGCTAAAGAGTTTGTTTACCGCACCAATATTGGTAAAGTATTTGTTGCTGGCGACATGCGCCGCGGGCAATCATTGGTAGTTTGGGCAATATCAGAAGGCCGCGAAACTGCACGCAAAGTTGATGAGTTTCTAATGGGGCACTCTACATTGGAAAGTAAAGATGCTGTGAATATGTTTGAGCAATTGTTTTAAACTATAATTCAAACCAACAAACCTTATATGTACAGGGCCGGCTTATGCCAGCCCTTTTTTTGTATATGTCTAATCTATCAATGAGGTATCGTATTTGATAGCTCTGCTGCTCTAATTAATTTAGTAATTAGAGTTATAAAAAAAACATAATGACATGAATATTTTTATAACTGTTAGGAAATTAATTTTTCTTTATTATATTTGTATCGTATTTGTTGCAAACTCCTAAACCTAATTAACAACTTTTATTGATTACCAATTTAAAAAGGACCATTTATGATCATCGCTTTCGTAATAACCCGTATTATAATTTATGTAAAAAGCCAACGTGCTAAAAAAACTGCAACTTTAGCAGTAGTTTACGCTTCTAACTCATCCTTTCCAATTAAAGGTATTTAATCTTAGTAATTTTAATCACTATCCTGAGTAGTGTACAGGTATGTTTCGGTGTTATCCGGAGCTAAATTATTCATCTCGCCACGATTTGATTGCCACCAAAAATTCATTCTTGGTTTTTCGTGATTCCCTATTTCGTTCATCGAATCAGCATCGTATAGCCTCCCGTTCAGCATTACATATTTTATTTTTTCGCTATTGCGGATATTTTCAATCGGGTTTTCATTAAGTACAATAAGATCAGCCAGTTTACCCGTTTCGAGCGATCCAATTTCTTTTTCCATGCCCAAATAGCTCGCCCCATTTAAAGTGGCGCATCGGATAGCCTGCAACGGCGACATACCACCTTGTGCCAGCATCCATAGCTCCCAATGTGTACCCAAGCCCTGCAACTGTCCATGCGACCCTAAGTTTACCTTCGTACCGCCATCTGCAATTTGCTTAACTGATCGGGATACTTCGATATGCCCATACTCTCCATACTCAGCCGTTGTACGCCTTCGCGACCGGGAATCAACAATAGCTTGTGGGGTAAAGGTTAATAGATGCTCATTTTTCCAAACTTCTGTGCGGTCATACCAATAGTTTTCGCCAAATTGCGTACCGTAGCAAACGATTAAAGTTGGAGTATAACCTGTTTTACTGGCATTCCATAAAGATTTTACATCTTTATATAAGGGCGCCACGGGTATATTGTGCTCAATACCAGTATGGCCATCTAGTATCATATTCATGTTTGTAAAATAAGTAGATCCGCCTTCGGGCATAACTTCCATATTAAGTTCGCGGGCCGCGGCAATTATTTGTTGGCGCTGCTCGCGACGGGGCTGGCTATAACTTTTTACTGAAAATGCCCCTACGGCCTTTAGCCTGCGCAAGTTACTGCGGGCATCGTCGAGGTTGTTTATAACTGCTTTAAAATCACCATCGGCGCCATAAAGTATAGTACCCGTTGAGTATACCCGGGGGCCCACCATTGTGCCCGCTTTCAACATTTCGGCCTGACTGAACACCATTTCTGTGTTGGTTGATGGGTCGTGTGAGGTAGTTACACCATAAGCAAGGTTAGCATAATAATTCCAGTCTTGCTGCGGCGAAATACCATCAGGGCTAGGGTGAAGATGCGCATGCACATCTACAATACCCGGCATAATGGTTTTACCTTCCATATCATAAACTTTGGCATCAGCGGGCACAGGTATATCAGCATTGCCAATAGCAGTAATTTTATTTTCGGTAATTATTATGGTTGCGTTTTCAAGCACCTGATCATCCTTCATGGTAATAATTCGGGCATGAGTAAAGGCTATTTTCCCTGATGGCACATCAGTTTTTAAATTAAGCCCTATGTTAGTACCCACTGTATCAAGTGGTGGTGTTTTATCATTAGCACCATCCGCAAATGGGAAGGCATGATGTATATATCGGGTAAAATAGCGGGGGCCTAATGTCCACATCATGCGCTGACTGTCTTTACTCCAGTGAATGCTGATACCTGCGTCATGCGTAAGTTTATCCAGGGGTAATGCTTTATTTGAAGCCGAAAGTTCCTGAGGAGAACCTGTGTTTACCATTGGCGTAATGTAACAGTTAAACAACTCTGTAAAAGCCATCCATTTACCATCAGGGCTAGGTGCAAACTGCGTAGCGTAGGTTGATGTATACAGTGTTTTCTGATTTGCCCCGCTAATATCCATTACCTTAAAGGCTTTTTTATCACCCGTTGTACTTTGGTAAAATATCTTACTATCATCTGCCGAAAACTGCGGACGAATTCCGTTATTGATTACCATTTGCGGGCTGCCACCATTTACTGGAATTATATAAATGCCAGGATCCTTACCAAAAAAATATCCTAAGGTTTCATTACCTCCACCTTTACGATAAATTATTTTATCTCCCTTGTTCGCGTATTTTGGAGAATAGTAAAAACCTTTATCAACAGTTAATCGGGTAACAAGATGTGTAGTAAGATCAATGGTATTAACAGAACCTTTAAGCTCGTCTGTCCAGTTTATATATACGAGCGATTTACCATCCGGACTAAAATCAGGCTCATATTCCAGATCGGGCGTATTGGTAATGCGTTGTGGTAGGCCATCGGGCAAGCTTTTAATGTAAATGTACCCTGCGGCGTTAAATGCCACCTGCTTGCCATCTGGCGATGTAGTTAATTGACGGATCATCTTGACCGTAAACTGATCCTGATATACTTTTTGGGGGAAGTGTAGCGCGTCGGTAATCGTTTGAGTGGATGTAACTTCGAAGGGGATAGGGGCGGCGTTTAAAGTAGCTATATCAAGGTTAAATATTTTACCCATGGCATAAAATACAATGTTCTTGCTGTCGGGCGTCCAGCCAAAGTTGGGATACACGCCAAATATGGCCCATGTTTCCTGCTGATCTTTGGAAAGGTTATCATATATGGGCCATTCTTCCTCTGTTTCCAGGTTTTTTAGATATAGTATAGTTTTTAAGCGTACCCGTTTTACAAAAGCCAGTAGTTTACCATCCGGAGATAGCTGCGGGCGGCATGCACCACCTGCACCACCTGTTACTGTGTTAATCTCTCCGGTTTCGCGGTTAAGTTTTCGGATAGCATATATGCCGGCATTGGGGTCCTTATTATATTGAAAATAAGGGCCTGGCGTAATGTCTTCGCTCCAATAAACATATTTACCATCTGGCGAAACTATAGGCTCACCGGCATCCTGCTGGTCGTTTTTACGTTTTGTGAGTTGTATTCCCTCACCACCGGTTTTATGGTACATCCAAATTTCACCTGCACCCAACGAGCGCGTACCAGTAAAATGTTTGCGTACTACAAGATATTGGCCGTCTGCTGTCCAGCTTGCATTATTAACCAGTCTAAAAGTTTCTTTTGTAACGGAGTGCTTATTACTTCCATCTGCATTCATTACCCAAATGTTATCGCCACCGTCCCTGTCGCTGGTATAACTAATGGTTTTACCATCCGGGCTGTATCGGGGCTGCACTTCCCACGCTTTTCCACCCGCCAGTAAATTGGCTTTACCACCGGTAATGGGCATGTTGTAAATATCGCCAAGCATATCAAAAACTATACTCTTACCATCCGGACTAACATCCAGATCCATCCATGTGCCTTCGCTGGTAGTAAAGGTTACTTTTTTGGATAGCCCCGGTGGAGTTTCAACATTCCATTTACCTTGCGCATAGGTTGTTTTTATTAGCATTAATAAAAGGGTAGCAGTTAACAGCAGTTTCATAAGTAATATATTAACAGGCGCTAATTTAAAAAACATTAATCTGTTTATAAGTTATTGAAATGCCATAAAATGCAATGTAGGCAGAACGCTGTAATAAAATAAACGATACGAAACCTTAATACTAAATTGATGTCAGAAGGTGTAAAACTTATAATATTAATAAAAAACTAAAATATAATATGCTTCGTATACTTATTAATGAGCATGGTCAATACGTACACGATGGGATTTGTATCATATAATAATTAAAAAAACATTAGAAATTAATATTGAGATGTTAGTTTCGCTTGAAAATAGCATGGAAAAAAGATATACTATTTCTAGTAGATGGAAAGTGATTTTATATATCATCATCACATGTTTCGCATCAAGTGCTATGTATATGCTCTATGATTCAGTATCACATCCCTTGCATATTCAGGGTGTAATGTGCGCAATTGCAATTATAGCACTTGTGGTAACATTTTATTTTTTTGTTGAAACAAAAAATTGGGCAATTATTGTATCTGATTATAGTATTATCGAAATTAAAACATTTAGTAAAGCTGAGATTCCTGTTAAGGATATAAAAGGTTACCGTATGAATGATAGGGTGATTATGATAATCCCACGTAATAGATTATATAATAAAATAATCATTAACAGTTATAATTTTATAAACTCGTACCAAGAACTAATCAGTACATTGCGTGAGCGGTTTGTTAATTTGGATGGTACGGATTAGCAAGCAGGTGTTTTAGATCAGCAACCGCGAACTGTATTCAATATCTACTGAAACTATCAGCGGTTGCTGATCATCATCTCTTAAGTAATATACTTAAATATTATGCCCTGTTATTATCTGCTTTCCAGTTTTTAATGGCTTTTTTAATTTCTGTTGATGATAGGTTTTCTGTAACGGCTCTATCACATAGCGGTAAAAACTCTTCATCGGGTGCAAAACGAAGGGCTATAATTTGCGACATGGTAATGCGGCTATCTATAGCTTTGCCAGTTAATATAAAATAACGTAGGCTCTCTTCGGCTCGTATGGCCCTGTCTTGCGCCCTTAATGCAAATTCGCGCATGTACCAAAAAGTAAACAATCCGCAAACGAATAACAATGGTAGCATTAACGAGACAGCCATTCTGTTATCATCCATATGCCTAAAAAGGTTAATTAACGAAACGATCAGTCCGATAATAAGTAAAAGACTCAATACATAATGGTAGCCTTTAACAAACCTTGCGTGGTTGCTGTAATTTTGAGATTCCATAATTTAGGTTTTTTTATGCAATATACATATTGATTTATAATTACTAAAGATCATTTATAAAAATATCATGCAAAAATCGCATTTACAAATTAAAGGCACTGTTTTTGATTAGATGCTTTTTAATAAGAAAATTTTTAAACTATTAATTATTTCTCATGCGATTTATAAATAATTTAGGTGTGTTGTTTTTGATCAGTATTTTTTATGTAACTACTGCGGCAGCACAGATTTTACCAATTCCGGTTTTTAGAGGTAAATCAGCAAGTTTTGGGTTAAATGGTAATTATGCCTTAGGTGAGCTTAATTCAGGTTATCGAATTGGAGCTGGCGCATATATCAAAGCTGAAATACCCATAACTACTTTTAACTTTACAGTTTCTGCAGGTTATACCGATTTTTTAGCTAACCAAACTGTCAAAAATGTATTTACTTCTGATGGAAACCATTATAAGAGCTACAGCTACGTTCCTATAAACATTGGAGCCAAATATTATATCACTACTAATTTTTATGGAGCTCTGGAAACAGGTGGGGTTATTGGTTTGAATAATGGCTCTAAACCAGCATTTTCCTACGCTCCAGGTGTAGGGTTGGCGTTTCCTATTGGCAGTAAAAAAGCAATTGACATGGGCGTAAGCTATGAAAAATGGGAGCGTAAAGACACCCAGGGGGAGGTTAACATCAATCAATTTATGTGTTTTAAATTGGCCTATAAGTTTGGAATAGAATAGCTTGTGGAAATAAAAAAATAATTTATTATCTATGATTTGACAAATAGACATGAACCAAGTCTAACCATTAAATAACATAATATTAACATGTGTCTGTTAATTTCGACGCATTTATACTTTAATATTGTATAACCTTTAAACTTAAATAATGCTGACCGAAGAAATAACAATTGGGATCTATCCCGATGGGGATCTCAATGATATTTTAATTGTACCCGAAGGGCATGAATACCATTTGTTTTTAACCGGAAACGGCAGTGGCAAGTTTACAGCCGTGCAAAAGCATGTAAATCTGGGTAGTATTGTAATTATTAACCAGGGTTGGATATATGAGGGATCATATCTTTCTACCAAATCGCAGCAGCAAATAGCCGACTATATAATATGCTACCCAGATACAGAAGCGTAAATATCAGAAGATGACAAAAAATTAATTTTCGATAAAACATTTTATAAAATAAAATTGTACATTTACATAAACTGACTTATTATTATGTTATTAGATGAAGTAACCTTACGCATCAATCTCTCCAGAGATTTGATTGATGTTTTGATTGTGCCTGATGGACATGAGTATCATTTATTTTTATCAACTACAAATGAAGGCCGCGGAAAGCAGGCTTTGGTTGAAAGGCCCGAAAACCTGGGTAGTATTATCTTAGTTAACAAAGGCTGGATTTATCAGGGAAGCCAGATCTCAAAAGAAGTTCAGAAACAAATTGCCCATTACATCATTAACTATAAGGATAATAAAAATCCAATTTATGTTAAAGAATTAGCCGCATATCGACAACTGATAGCGGTATAATTAAAATCAATTTTATAATAATATTGCGTATAAGCTAAACTTTACATAACCTTTATTGTACTCCGGAAAATAAATCGGCCACCACAAACTTCATATTTCTTATCTTCGGCTTTTGGTTAGCAATGACGATAAAAGAAATACTTAAGCATTACTGGAAGCATGATAAGTTTCGTCCATTACAGGAAGAGATTATTCAATCCGTTTTGCTCGGTCACGATACTTTGGCATTGTTACCAACAGGTGGTGGTAAATCGGTATGTTTTCAGGTACCAGCTTTAGTTAAACAAGGTATTTGCATTGTCATATCGCCACTTATTGCCCTGATGAAAGATCAGGTAGAAAACCTGCAGGCCAAAGGGATTAATGCCATATCTATTGTATCCGGCATGAGCAAAAGTGAGGTTGACCTTGCGCTTGATAATTGCATATACAATGATGTAAAATTCCTTTACCTATCGCCTGAGCGGTTATTGGCTGAACTGGTGCGCCAACGTATCAGCTATATGAACGTGAACCTCATCGCCGTTGATGAAGCTCATTGTATATCGCAATGGGGTTATGATTTTCGTCCTCCATACCTGCATATTGCCGACTTACGACAAATTTTCCCCCATATTCCTATACTAGCGTTAACAGCCACCGCAACCGCCGATGTGCGTGACGATATACAGAAAAAGTTACTATTTAAGCAACATAACGTTTTCAAACAAAGCTTTGAACGCAAAAACATTAGTTATGTAGTGCAACACCACGAAAACAAGGTGCAAAAATTACTGAACGTGGTAAAAGGAGTAAACGGTAGCGGTATAGTATATGTACGCACCCGTAAAGAAGCCTTTGATACGGCACAAATACTAAACCAACATGGCTACACAGCCGATTATTATCATGCTGGCCTTCCGGCAGAATTGCGCTCGCAGAAACAAGAAAATTGGAAAAACAATATCACCCGCATTATAGTGGCCACTAACGCCTTCGGAATGGGTATTGACAAACCCGATGTGCGCTTTGTAATTCACAAAGATTTGCCTGATAGCTTGGAAGCATATTATCAGGAAGCGGGCAGAGCCGGGCGCGATGGACAAAAAGCTTATGCTGTTTTGCTATATAACGTTGGCGATAAAGTTAAACTAGTGAAAAGATTTGAAATAAGTTTCCCTACAGTTGATGAGATAAAAAAAGTTTACCATAGCCTTGGCAGCTATTACCAACTGGCTTATGAAACAGGGGCGGGGCTAAGCCTTGATCTTGACCTTGGCGATTTTTGCTCCCGTTTTCAGTTAGATGTTATCAAAACTATCAATAGTCTCAAGTTTTTAGAGCGTAATGAATACGTATCTTTCTCCGAAAGTGTGTTTTTGCCGTCACGGTTTCGGTTTCAGGTATTCCATGAGGAGTTGTACAACTTTCAGATCCAAAATCCCGTTTGGGATGCGTTCATAAAAACCATTTTACGTTCCTATGCCGGTGCGTTTGATAATTATATCAGCATCCGCGAGTTTGACCTTGCCCGCCGTATGAATTTGAGCGTTCAACAAGTAATTGAAGGCCTTGATCAACTGCAGCAAATGGAGGTATTGAATTACTTGCCCCAAACTGATAAGCCACAGATAACCTTTATAAGTGCCCGCCAGCATATCAAAGATGTGATGATAGATCAGCATTATATAGAACTTCGTAAGGCTGTATTTAAACAAAAAATGGAAGCCGTTTTGCATTATGCCGAAGCCAAAAACTGCCGGAGCCGTATGCTATTAGCCTATTTTGACGAGCCTAACGCGCACAAATGCGGCGTATGTGATGTTTGCCTCATCGAAAAACATAAAGATAGCCTTACAGATATAACAGACCGCATAACAGACGCAATTGTTATGCACCTTAGCGTAGATGCACTTTCTTTGGATGCGCTGGTTGAGGCCATAACTATCGGTACTGAAAAAGAGCGCATTGATATTATAAGGCTTTTGCTTGATGCCGGTAAGATAAAAACTGACGGTATGAAGTATTATTTGTAAGTTAATAAGTCCATATTAGCTGGCATCTGTAAACCTCCAAAATTGAACTCGCCGGTTTTGTTACCACAACCTCCTTCCTGTCTTTTGTAATGAAAATTATACAATATTTTAAAGTAAAAACCGTATATTTATACAACCAATTTTATACACCATTTACCGAATTTTATAGATAATGCCTACATATACTTTGTTAATTAATGCAGAAAGCAAACAGGTGACTGTGCCGGCTGCTATGCCCCTGTTGTGGGTACTTCGCGATGAGCTTAATCTTACTGGTACTAAATATGGCTGCGGAGCCGGGGTATGCGGAGCCTGCACCGTTTTGGTTGATGGTAAAGCCGTGCGCTCATGCCAGGTAAATGCCCCTTTTTGCCTGGGTAAAAAAGTAACTACCATTGAGGGCCTTCCGGCGAGTGCGGCCAGCCCGGTACAGCAAGCCTGGACAGAAATGAACGTGCCTCAATGCGGTTATTGCCAGGCTGGGCAAATTATGGCTACTACGGCCTTACTTAAACAGTTTCCCAAACCTACGGATGGGCAGATAGATGTGGCAATGTCGCAAAATATTTGCCGATGTGGTACCTATTACCGCATCAGAAAAGCTATACATAGGGCAGCCGAATTATCATTACAAGTAAAGGCTAAATGATGGAAAGAAGACATTTTCTGCGCATAACATCTTTAACGGCCAGTGGCTGGGTAATAGCAGGTATGATACCGGCATTTGCGTTTTCAAATCAAACCGACGATTCTATAAATTTCAAGCCTAGCCCACTTATACTAATGCGCGACGATGGCAAGATAATTATATACAACATGAAGCAGGAAATGGGGCAAAGCATCAACACCTCGTTACCCCTGATAGTTGCCGAAGAACTGGAAGCTGACCCGAATGATATTTTAACCGAGTCCTTACCCTATACTTCGGGTCGGGATTATGATTATAATACCTATGCCAGCGCAAGTGTACGTACAACTTATAATATATTTCGCAAAGCCGGAGCTACGGCTAAAGCCATGCTCATAGCCGCTGCCGCGCAGCAATGGAATATACCAGTAGATGGGTGTAAGGCCGAGAATAGCACCGTCATCAATTTAACCACCGGGCAGTCTTTAAGCTACCAATCTTTGCTAAAAAAAGCGTCCACTATGGATGTACCTAAAGATGTAGTATTGAAGAATCCTAAAACATTTAAACTGATAGGTAAACCCCAAAAGAAGAGCAATATAAAAGCCATCATAACCGGAAAAAACACTTACGGAATTGATGTCAGGCTACCCGAAATGCTATATGCCACAGTTGTACGCAGCCCTGTATACAAAGGCAAAGTAATAAAATGGGATGATACTGCATTGAAACAACTGGATGGTATTATTAACATTATGGAGTTGAAAGAGATGGGCGGTGGTGCTGATAACCGAAACGGGGTTGCCATTATAGCTAAAAACACATGGACGGCTTTACGTGCCCAGCAATTATTAAAAGTTGAATGGGACTATGGCCCTTATGCGAACTTAAACACGGATCAATTATCGCAACAGCTAAAAACAGCCCTAAGCAATAATAAACCTGTATTGATAGACGGTGGTGCCGACTTACCAACTCTAACTGATGCAACAGCGATAAGTGCGGTATACGAGCTTCCATACCTGGCACATTTAACTATGGAACCAGTAAACTGTACTGCATGGTATAAAGATGGTAAATATGAAATATGGGGAGGCTTTCAGGCACCAGGAGAATTATCGGGCATATTGCCGAAAATATTTGGCGTAAATAAGGAAGATATTACCTACAATTTATTACCCATGGGCGGCGCGTTTGGCCGTAAAGAAAAAGTTGACAACGCCACCGAAGCCATGCTGATAAGCAGAGCCTTAGGCAAGCCGATACAGGTTGTATTTAGCCGTGCCGATGATACACGCGCCGATTTTTACCGCCCGGCTAGTTATCACCGTTTAACAGCCGTTGCTGATAAGGATGGCATTAGCCAGTGGCTACATCAGCAAGCCATAACAACCTGGCCCAGCCATGGCGAACGCCGGTCTATTGCCGGCCCGCAGGATGAAGTTGGCGGCACTAGTGGCGATTTTTATTACCCGGTACAAAACTTTCGCAGTGCATTTTATTCAGTCGAATCACCGTTGCCAATAGGTTCGTGGCGTTCAATTGCTTATAACCACAACACTTTTGTGATAGAAAGCTTTATTGACGAACTGGCACACCATAACCAGATTGACCCACTGCAATACCGCCTTAATTTATTTAAACAAATGCAGCCAGGAAAAATTGCCGGAAAATCATATTTTAACCCCCGTCGTTTAGAAGTTGTTTTGCAAAAATGCGCCGATGAAATTGGCTGGCATAACAAACCGGGTCCAGGCCGTTACAGGGGCATAGCCTGTTGCGCCTACTTGCACACCGCATCATACGCGGCAAACGCATTTGAGATCAGCATCAACATACGCAAACAAATAACAATACATAAAGCTATAGCTGTAATGGATTGCGGTACGGTGATAGACCCCGACGGCTTAAAAGCTCAAATGGAAGGCAGCGTTGTATGGGGACTTAGTGCCGCGTTAAAAGGCAAAATCACGGTTACTAACGGCGCGGTTAACCAGCAATCGTTTTTTGATTACGGGGTTATGCATATCAACGAAATGCCTAAACTGGGATTGTTCGTTATCAACAGCGACGAAGCTCCCGGTGGTGCGGGCGAACCTTGTGTACCTGCTGTTGCACCGGCACTATGCAGTGCAATTGCTGCGGCAACGGGCAAGCGGCTGCGTAATTTACCTATCCTTGGTGAAGGCTATACTTTAGGTTAATTTTAAGTAATGGAATTATAAATAAATCACTCAAAATGGTGTGCGAATTATTGACAAATCTACTTACGACGGCACTGATCTGTAAATTTTAAGATTATTGACCGTAATACCGTTCGAAAAAAAACATGAAAAAAATTATCTTCTCTCTGTTATTTAGTATTGCGCTATTACCCATATCTGCAGCTTCTGTGCAAGCACAAACA
>JANXTT010000133.1 GCA_025352225.1 Mucilaginibacter sp.
ATACGCTGGTTGGCATCCAGATACTCCATTAATGCTTTTTCTTTAGATGAATATTCTATCAGTACGCCTTCATCATCGGAGCGTTTCAATACATCAACCACAATTTTACTGGCCAATACACTTTTATCTTTTACCCTGATATAAACCCACCATTTACCATCTTCGGCAAGCGAATAATGTGGTTTATCATTACTCGCTTTAATCTCAACAACTACAACTATTTTGCTGTCTATATAAATTTCTTCAAAAATTGGATCTAACGCTGGCTTGGTATAAAGATGAGCAGCCTTGGTTATCATATATCTTTCCTCATCTTCAGACTTTACCCCTTTAATACTCCCGTCATCGGCCACGCCGATTAGCAAACGCCCCCCTTTGTTATTGGCAAAGGATACCATTGTTTTGGCGATCTTCTCGCAGCTGGTAATAGTTTTTTTAAAATCAAGAGATACGCCTTCTCCCTCAAAAATCAACTTCTTGATATTCATAACTTGCCTTAATCATTAGGGGTATAAGGTGTGTAAATTCCCATCCATATTTCGGGATTGTTTATTGGGGTAAATTCAAATTGTGCATACAAACCATGCGCATCCCGTGTTGCTAATAACCAGCGCCGCAGACCTGCCAAATCAGCATTGGCTATAATAGTTTGGATTAACCATTTTGATAAGCCCTGTCTGCGAAATTTAGTTAAGATAAACACATCAGCAAGATAAGCAAAAGTTGCCTTATCTGTTATTACCCTGGCAAAACCAATTTGTTTTTGATGGTGATATACACCGAAGCACATGGAATTTGTGATAGCCGATTGAAGTTTTTCGAGGGGTATGCCTTTTGCCCAGTATGATTCATTATCCAGATAATGATGTATCATTCCGATATCCAGCAAAGCCTTATCGGTTGATATAGTAAACCCTTTTTTTATAAACGCATAATCATTCATGATAACCATTGATGTTTATTAACGATCAAGTATTAAAAATTCCAGCATCACATCAACAAATAAATTTAAGCAACGCTAATAAGCCGCGATTCTATTTTCGCCCAGATGCAGGTTTCGTATATATACTTCCGCCATCATTACAACGCATAACTCACCACTTTTATCGTACATGTTAACAGGGAATGATTTAATATATTTTCCAACGGTACTTAAAATTTGTTCTGCGGTGGCAATATCCTCTTCAGTTAACGTGATCTTAAAATACAGACTTGATCTCCCCGGTTTAATATATTCGATCTGTGCCGATTTAAGCCATGATCGAACTTTATAACCCCGTCTGTTTAAAATCTGATCGAACATGATCACATGAAACGGATCTGCGGCTGAAAACAGTGTTCCTCCAAAAATAGAGTTATTAAAATTTTTGTTAAAGATACTTTTGTTGATCTTAACCTCTACACTGGTAAATCCTTTACCAAACTTTTGCACCCAAATGCGTTGCACAAACATCGGAGGGTAAAACCGAAGTGCCCATTTTAGAAGGTTTTCCGAAACTATCATATGTTAATTAATGCAAATTAGCAAATGCGCAGCTTATCCGAAATAATTTTTAATAATGTTGCATTCTCATGTGGTAAGTATAACTTCTAAAAAGTCACACCCCATAGTATTGCTAATTTATCATCGCTTATCGACATTAATTTGCGGCCATCGTCAAACCAAGCTAGTTTATTAATAGATAAGGGGTGACAGGGAAAACCTTTTTCGCGACTAATTACTTTGTATAGTTTAAAATCATCAGAACCCCATAACTTAATGCTTTTATCCATACTTGCCGTCGCGAAGTAAGGCTCAGTAGGGTGGAAGGCGATATGGTTTATGGCAAATAAATGTGCGGGGATACTTTTAATTTCTTTATATGTTATGCTATCCCATATTTTTACCTGAGCATCACGTGCGCCGGATACAAGATAACTGCCATCGGGAGCGTATTGTAGAGAGAATACCGACATGGTATGCCCATTGATTGTATGTAATGGCGAATAATCTTCTAAATAGTATACCTTGATGGTATTATCCCGGCAACCAAAAGCTACTTGTTTTTCATCAGGAGAGATGGCAATGCAACGTATGCTGTCATTGGATACTTTTATCGTGTGTAACAGCATAAGCGTATCCAGGCTCCATACGGATACCGTTCCATCCTCTGATGCTATTAAAAGCTCTTTTTTATGGATTACAGTTTTAATATCAAATATTGGCTTTTGATGATGTTTAAGCGGCGCAAGTAATTGTTGTTTAACAAAATCAAATACCAATACATCGCCGTTACGCACACCTGCAAATAATAGCGGATAATCAACCGGGCAATGAATCGCATATATTGACGATGAAACAGGAAAAAGTACTTTTAGTAAAGCGTTGTTTTTTAAGCTCCACTCCACCAAACCCTTATCATTACCACCCGTAAAAGCTATACCTGGCTTCTGCGAAAGCTCCAATGTAAAAATGGGATTTGTGTGCCCGCGTAATTCGCCTATTTTTTCAACAGTTATCATTTTTGGTGATCATTAGTTATTTGTTACCTGTCATCAATAATAGAATAACTAACTGCTATTTATGTCGAGATTCTAAATTTTTTGCTATTGTTTCTAAGCTCAGGTTCTTTTCACGCAGTAACACGAGTAGATGGAATACAAGATCTGATGCTTCATTGATCAGGTCGGTTTCTGTTTCTGCTAAAGCAGCTATAACTGTTTCAACACCTTCTTCTCCAACCTTTTGTGCTATTTTATTTAATCCTTTTGCACGCAATTTGTTAACGTACGAGCTTTCAACAGGGTTATTATATCTATCGTGAATAATGTTTTGTAACTCGAATATAAAGTTATGGTTATATTCAGTTTGGAAACAGCTGCGTGCACCCGTATGGCAGGTAGGCCCATCAGCTTTGGCCTTTATCAGTAACGTATCATTATCACAATCTAACGCTATACTTTTTACGTGTAAAAAATTGTTACTCGTTTCGCCTTTTGTCCAAAGCCTGTTTTTTGAGCGGGAATAAAAAGTAACGATGTTTTCCTCTACGGTTTTATTGTAAGCTTCCTGGTTCATATAGCCAAGCATCAGTACTTCCAATGTTTGCTCATCCTGAATAATTACAGGTACTAAACCATCTGTTTTGTTAAAATCAATATTCATTAACTTTAAATAATATTTTTATAAATCAGGTCAATTTTTTTCCAGTAGCGACCAACAGACCACTTATAAATTTTACTTGTTAAAAAGAAACCTCGCCTTTCACCATTAATGTATTTCGAACATTCAGAGATTAGCCACTCCTCGTTAAAAGCGGCCCATACCCCAGCCACACTTGCAAGGTTTGAATTTAGAACGGGCCAAACCTCATATCTATCAATTAATTTGATTTCGGCAATTGTATATCGACTTTGTTTGAAAATCCGGGCTATTGGTTCTAATTCGTCCTTTTCTAATTCTGTATCTAAGTAAAAAATTGATAATGCTATCCAAACAGGCGTTCTATCATGTATGAGAGCAATATTTTCCATTCTTTTATCAGTTTGCAATGCGTACTTCGATTCCTTTATTCTTTAAAACAGCCTTTAAATCTGGAATCAATATTTCACCATAGTGAAATACCGAAGCCGCTAGCGCAGCATCTACATTGGCCTGCTGAAATACATCAACAAAATGTTGTACCGAACCTGCCCCGCCCGACGCTATTACCGGGATATGCACAGCATCATTGATGGTTTTTAAGAAACTACAGTCAAAACCCGCTTTTGTACCATCGTGATCCATAGATGTGAGTAGTATCTCGCCCGCACCACGGCTTTCTGCTTCAAGTATCCAATCGAAGGTTTCTTTTTCTGTAGGGATGCGCCCACCGTTAAGGTATACTATATTTTTACCATCAGTATACCGGGTATCCACAGCAACCACCACAAATTGTACCCCAAATGCATTGGCTAAGTCGTTTATAAATCCCGGGTTGCGCACCGCGGCCGAGTTGATGGATATTTTATCTGCCCCGGCATTTAAAAGCGCATCAGCATCTGCAATTTCAATAATTCCGCCGCCAATGGTAAATGGAATGTTAATATTACGGGCAACGGCTTTAACCAGTTCTACCATGGTTTTGCGCCGTTCGTGCGTAGCGGTAATATCTAAAAACACCAATTCATCGGCACCCTGTTGCGAATAGTTCCAGGCCAGTTCAACCGGGTCGCCTGCATCGCGCAGATCAACAAAGTTAACACCTTTTACAGTGCGCCCATCTTTTACGTCAAGGCAAGGAATAATACGTTTAGCTAGTCCGCCCGGCTCCCTAAAGGGGGAGTTTAATGCGTCATTTACTGTGTTCAACACTTTTTTTATTTGATCTAAGACATCGAAATTTGTATTGGGGGATAACTTTTAGGCTATTGTTCTCCTAAATATTGTGACCCAATTATATCATTTTACTAAAACCTCTGGAACATAATGGTTCGTCCCAGGTGTGTCAGTTAGGGGCTTATATAGAGATCAGCGATTCTAAGTTCCAGTTTTTTATTTCTTCGATGGTAATACGGCCTTCGTAAATGGCTTTACCTACTACACATGATTCAACTTTGATCTTATTTAAATCTTCAATGTCTTTCATGGAACTAACACCGCCGGATGCTATCAGCTTAATGAAAGGGGAGTGGTCAAGCAGTTTTTCGTATAAATCAACACCTGCACCACCTAATTTACCATCCTTGTTGATGTCGGTACACAAAAAACGGAAAAACCCAAGCGTTAAGCACTTATCCACATAGTCCATTAATTTAATCGGGGAGCTTTCCATCCAACCAGAATACTTAATCACCTCATCCAATACATCTATAGCCACCACTACCTGATCCGAACATGTGTCTTTCCCGCATATTTCTCTGCTCAAATCTTCCAAAAAAGTGGGATTGGTAATAGCCTGAGTACCTACAATAACACGGTGTATGCCTGCGTCTATCAATTCTTTTACTTTATCAATACTCCGCACGCCACCGCCATATTGAACCTTCATATCCGTTTTTTTGACGATATTAAACAGGTATTCCTGATTGCTAAAGTCATTTTTAGCACCATTCAAATCAATCACATGGATATATTGCGTTCCGTTTGATTGGTATTTCTCGATCATTTCTTCCAGAGAAACATCATATTCGGTTACCTGTTGGTAATCACCTTCACGTAGTCTAACTACTTTTTTATTCAGGATATCAATAGCTGGGATAATGTACATGACTGTCAGTTAAATGTGTGCAAAGTTAGTTAAAAGATATTCTCCAAATGTACCTGATTTTTCGGGGTGAAACTGCACACCGTAAAAGTTGTCTTTACAAATAGATGCTGAAAATTTCAAACTATAATCTGTTGATGATAATGTATATACGTTATTATACTCAATGTAGTACGAGTGTACAAAATAAAAATGAGAACCTTGTGGGATATTTTTAAAAAGCGGGTTTTCTTTTTCAGGATAAATGCGGTTCCAGCCTGTATGAGGAACCTTATATGCCGAACTATCTTTAAAACGAAGTGTTTTAACCGGGATAATATTCAAAAGATTGGAATCTCCTTCTTCTGAATACGCGGTAAGAAGCTGCATACCTACGCAAATACCTAATGTTGGTTTTGTGAGTTTTTTTATGATAGGCACTAGCCCGGTTTCTTCTAACTTTTGCATAGCCGCGCCTGCATGGCCAACGCCAGGAATAATGTAACGATCATAAAACTCAAAGTCGGCCTCGGTATGTATCATGCCATAGCTAATACCCAACCTATCTAAAGCCGAAGTAAGTGAAAATATATTGCCCGCACCGTAATAAACTATACCTATCATTTTTTAAACCTAGTAATGTATGTAAGGATACTATTATAATTGACTCCTTAGTTTTACTTTTTATAAATAAAAATCACCTTTTTTTTAATTATTACCGTTGACCAACCTACAACACCCCTTTTGTACTCGGTAAAACCATATTGTTCACATCCCGGCGCACCGCCATTTTAATAGCTTTGGCAAAGGCCTTGAATATAGCTTCTATTTTATGATGTTCGTTTTGGCCTTCGGCTTTGATGTTTAAATTGCATTTGGCAGCGTCGGAAAACGATTTAAAGAAATGGTAAAACATTTCGGTAGGCATTTCGCCAATTTTTTCACGTTTAAATTCAGCGTCCCAAACCAACCAGCTACGGCCACCAAAATCAATTGCTACCTGTGCAAGGCAGTCGTCCATGGGGAGGCAAAAGCCATAACGTTCAATGCCCCGCTTGTCGCCTAATACGGTAGCAAATGCCTCGCCTAAGGCAATCCCAGTATCTTCAATGGTGTGATGCTCGTCAATATGCAGGTCGCCTTGAGCGCTAATGCCTAGGTCAATACTACCATGGCGGGCTATTTGATCAAGCATATGATCAAAAAAATGTAAACCAGTAATCACATTTGCATCGCCTTTCCCATCCAGGTTAATTTTGATTGAAATATCTGTTTCTTTAGTTTCCCGGCGATGTTCTGTGATGCGTTCGCCAAGTTTTAAAAATTCGTATATCTTTTCCCATGATGGTGTTTCTAAAGCGATTATGGGTTTCAAATCTATTTGATTCTGATCAGCAAACTCACCACTCCCTAATTCGGGGTTATTATTTAACCAAAACGCCTTGGTACCTAGGTTTTTAGCCAACATTACGTCATTCAACCTGTCGCCAATAACAAACGAGTTTGTAAGATCATATACTTCCTGATCAAAGTATTGGAGCAACATACCTACACCAGGTTTGCGTGTGGGCGCATTATCTTTTGGAAAAGTACGGTCGATATGAATATCCGAGAAAACCACATCCTCGTTTACCAGTGTTTTAAGAATAAAGTTTTGTACAGGCCAAAAAGTATCTTCAGGATAAATGGCAGTACCAAGGCCATCTTGATTAGTTACCATAACAAGTTCAAAATCAAATTCGGAAGCTATTTTAGGTAAATATTGTAATACCCCCGGATAAAACTCCAATTTCTCAAACGAATCGATCTGCTCGTCAGCTGTTTCCTTAATCAACGTACCGTCGCGGTCTATAAAAAGTATTTTTTTTAAATTATTCATTGCTGATATTTGGCTAATTGCCAATTCTATTGTTATTGATATAATAATTTAACAGCCCACTAAAATATTCATTTAGTTTATATTACCTGTTAATATTCAATTAATTATGTAAGTTTTTGAGTGCGTTAATCAAAATGCTATTTTCGTTGGGGGTGCCTACAGTTATTCGTAAACAGCCTTCGCATAATTCTACTTTGGAACGGTTCCGCACAATAATTCCCTGTGAAACCAGATGGTTGTAAATTCCGTTTGCATCGGTAGTTTTCACTAAAATGAAATTAGCATCTGATGGGTAGATATCCAGTACGAAATCAAATTTTTTAAGGTTTAATACTAATTGATCCCGTTCGGTAAGGGTTTGTTTAATCCAATTGTTTACCTGGTCAACTTGTTGAAGGGCTTCTAATACTAGTTTTTGAGTAGCATCATTAATATTATATGGTGGTTTAACTTTATTCATTACGGCTACAATTTCTTCGCTGGCAAAGGCCATACCCAAACGTAAACCAGCTAGCCCCCATGCTTTTGATAGTGTTTGCAAAACTATCAGGTTGGCGTATTCGGTAAGCTCTTGTATAAAAGTTTTTTGACGACTAAAATTGATATAGGCTTCATCAATAACTACAATACCGTTAAAATTAACTAATAACGTTTCTATATCTGCACGGTTAATAGAGTTACCTGTAGGGTTGTTGGGCGAACATATAAAGATCATTTTAGTACGCTCGTCAATAGCTTCGGCAATACCTTCCAGGTTAAGCTGGTAATCGGCAGTAAGCATAATGTTCCGTGTTTCTATATCATTGATATTTGCTGATACCTGGTACATGCCGTAGGTAGGAGGTACAAGTATCACATTATCAATACCCGGGTTACAAAAGCTGCGGAAAAGTACATCAATGGCCTCATCGCTGCCGTTACCTAAAAATATATTACGCACAGGTACGCCTTTAATTTCGCTTAGCCGTTTTTTAACGGCGTATTGCAAAGGATCTGGATAGCGGTTATATTGCTGATCTAACGGTGAGCCAAAAGCATTTTCGTTGGCATCCAGGTAAACACTGGCCTCGCCTTTAAACTCGTCGCGGGCGGAGGAGTAGGGCACTAAGTTTTTAATGTTTTTGCGAAGTATATTATTTATATCGAACATAGTGATATGTTTTTCGTAATTGCCAGTGAGATTAATCCCTGGCGCTGTTTTTATTTTGTCGTTATGCCTAATGTAGCGGCTGCAGCGCTATAGTTCGCAATGACTTTTCTATTTCAATCTCACACTTACTGCATTTTTATGCGCGTGCAAGCCTTCTGATTCGGCAAGTATCTCTACCGTGGGGCCTATGTTTTTAAGGCCTTCGGGTGTGATATGCTGAAATGTTATCTTTTTAACAAAAGAATCAACGGAAACACCTGAATAAGCTCTGGCATAGGCACTTGTTGGTAAAGTATGGTTGGTTCCGGATGCATAATCTCCCACACTTTCGGGTGTAAGGTTACCTAAAAATACCGAGCCTGCATTAAGGATACTTCCAGTAATTTGATGCCAGTGTTCGGTAGCCAGAATCAAATGCTCAGGAGCGTATTGATTGCTAAAAAGCATCGCTTGTTGCAAATTATCTACCAACACCGCGTAAGAGTTTGCTATTGCTTGCCCCGCTATTTCTGCACGCGGCAGTACAGGTAACTGCTTTTGAATTGAAAGAATAGTTTCGTCGATAATATGCTGTGAGGTGGCCACCAAGATAGCCTGACTGTCAATGCCGTGTTCGGCTTGAGCAAGTAAGTCTGCAGCAATATAATCGGGTGTGGCGGTTTCATCAGCAATAACCAATACTTCTGACGGTCCTGCCGGCATATCAATAGCTGTTGTTGTGGTTGATTGTATGATGGTTTTTGCCTTGGTAACAAACTGATTTCCGGGGCCGAATATTTTATCAACCGAAGGAATTGTTTTTGTACTATAAGCCATTGCGGCTATCGCCTGTGCACCACCAGCCAGGTATATTTTTTCTATCCCAAGTAATTGGGCAACATACGCGATAAATGCATTTACCTTGCCACTTTTTTGGGGTGGCGAACAAACTATAATTTGATGACAACCAGCAATTTGAGCCGGAATACCTAACATTAATAATGTGCTTGGTAAAACAGCGCTACCACCAGGTATATACAAACCAACCCGCTCAATAGGGCGTAACTCGCGCCAACAGGTAACCCCAGGCATGGTTTCGACCCTGTCTTCGGTTTTTAACTGCCCCTCGTGAAATTTTTTAATGTTTTTGTACGCTGTTTCTAAAGCAGTTCTTTGTTCTGGCTGTAATGTAGAAGCTAATTCTGCGAGTTCCGATTTATCTAAATAAAGTTTTTGAAGTATAACTTTATCAAACTTATGCGCGTAATCAAGTAAAGCATTGTCGCCATATTGGCAAACATTGCTTATAATATCTTCAACAACTGAGCGTATCTCGTTAGCTGGGTCAACATTACGCTGAACCAGCTTTTTGATCTCATCTATAGTTAGCTCGTTATATTTGAATATATTCATTTTAGTTGTGAGTTTCTACGTTGTATGTTGCTAATATTTAGCAACATACAACCTGTAACTTATACTATGATTTTTTCTATCGGCATTACTACAATGCCTTGTGCACCAGCTTGTTTAAGCTGACTTATTTTGCCCCAAAAGTCGCGTTCTGGAATAACGGTATGTACAGCCACCCAGCCACCTTCGGCTAGTGGAACAACCGATGGGCTTTTGACACCCGGTAACAGGTCTATCACTTTCTGAAGGTTTTCCTTGCTTACATTCAATACTACATATTTGGTTTCTTTAGCACGTAATACAGATTGTATACGATCTATTAATTCCTGAATAAGATCCTGATTCTCAATATTTTTGTTACCTATTAGTATCGCTTCCGACTGCATAACATCAGCAAATGGCTTCAATCCGTTACTTTTTAGGGTGCCACCTGTTGATACAATATCAAAGATGGCATCGCTCAAACCTAAACCTGGCGAAATTTCAACCGAGCCCGATATCATGCGTATATCAGATTTGATGTTATTTTTTGTTAGAAATTTTCCAAGTATGGCAGGGTATGATGTCGCGATAGCTTTGCCATTTAATCCCGAAAGGTCAGTTATATCGCTATTGTTGGGGATAGCAATTTTAAGTGTGCATTTTCCGAAACCCAGGCGTTGTAAATAATTTACCTCAACCTCAGTCTCTTCTATCATGTTTTCGCCAACTATACCCAGATCGGCTATACCATCCTGAACATATTCGGGAATATCATCATCGCGCAGAAAAAGAATTTCTAAAGGGAAGTTTGATACCGGTGATATAAGCGAGCTTTTATAGTTTTCGAAGTTTAATCCGCAATTCTTCAATAATTCAACGGATTTTTCATTTAGGCGGCCCGATTTCTGGATCGCTATTTTAAGTGTCTTCACAATTTTGTATTAAGGGTAGTACTAAATTAAACGGAGTCAATATTTCACACAGAAACATACTTTTATTCTTGTCGTTACAGAGAACGATGATGCAGATGCAGATGATGTATGTTATAACCGTTCATTATTTCAACTTTGGTTGAGATG
>JANXTT010000143.1 GCA_025352225.1 Mucilaginibacter sp.
CGGCCCGAACAAATTGTTCGGGCCGCTTTTTATTGAATGTATAACGATATTAAGCAACTCGTAACTTTAGTTTTATAATTAGTTGTTGTATAATTAAAAAATTATACCCTATTTTGCAGTAAATTTTAAAGCAGTCAAAAACTATATAACAATGAATAAACAAAGCTTTAATACGTTAATTACCCAAGCAGTACTTGCCAGGGTAGCTCGTGCTTTGGGTTCAACTGTTTTTGTATCCTCCCCGTCCCGACGAAGGCTTTATATACCGAGGGTTTGATTAAAAATGTTACTACCCTCATTCCACAAAAGGTAAATAAAACCCTTTTGTTTAAACATTTGTTTCAATTAAGGCGTAAAAGCCGCTTAATTTTCCAAATCACTATTCTTTCTCTTCAATGACCATACAAGATTTTGATATTCAGGTTGCTACAGGCCAGCATGTTGAATACGCGCAGCATATATGTGATGAAATGGCAGAGTCGGCAAAAGCACGCGGTACAGGTATCGCCCGCCGCTCACCCGAATACGTTGCAGATAAAATGCTGGAGGGCAAAGCTGTTATAGCATTATATAAAGATGGTACTTGGGCGGGTTTTTGCTATATTGAAACATGGAGCCATGGCGATTTCGTGGCAAATTCAGGCTTGATTGTTAACCCTGAATTTAGAAAAGTAGGTTTGGCTAAAGCCATTAAGCAAAAGGTATTCGAGCTATCGCGCCTTAAATATCCCGATGCAAAAATATTTGGCTTAACTACCGGGTTAGCAGTAATGAAAATAAATTCGGAGTTGGGGTACGAGCCCGTTACCTATTCGGAACTAAGTCAGGATGAAGATTTTTGGAAGGGCTGCAAAAGCTGTGTAAACTACGATATTTTGATGAGCAAAGACCGTAAAAATTGTATGTGCACCGCCATGTTGTTTGACCCCGCCGAGAAACAAAAAGAATACGATGAAAAAATGAAAAAAATTACGCATAAAGCCACCCTGTTGGAGCGTATTGAAAATGCATTAAAAAAAATAGGCCACGATTATTAATTGATCTTAAGGGCCCCATATATTGAATACTTATTAAAACGATGAAGAAAAAAGTAGTATTGGCTTATAGTGGTGGTTTAGATACCTCATTTTGCTGCATTTATTTAACAAGAGACCTTGATATGGAAGTGCACTCGGTAATAGTAAATACCGGTGGATTTAGCGATGAGGAATTAAAAACCGTTGAAAAACGAGCTTATGAAATGGGTGTTACCTCTCATCATGTGGTTGATGAGACATTAAACTTTTACAATACATGTGTACGTTACTTAATATATGGGAACGTATTAAAAAACAACACTTATCCACTATCGGTTAGTGCGGAGCGGGTTAGCCAGGCTACCGCCATAGCTTTGTATGCCAAAGAAATTGGTGCCGAATATGTTGCCCACGGCAGTACGGGTGCTGGTAATGACCAGGTAAGGTTTGATATGATATTCAACATATTGGTACCGGAGGTAAAAATACTAACGCCCATCCGCGATTTAAAACTTAGCCGTGAGGAAGAGATCACCTACCTTAAAAAGCATGGTGTTGAAATGAATTTCGAGAAAGCTAAATACTCTATTAACAAAGGTATTTGGGGAACATCTGTTGGAGGCAAGGAGACGTTAACCTCTAATCAGGGTTTACCCGAAGATGCCTGGCCTACGCAGGTAACCCAAACTGAAGTTAAAAAATTGGAACTAACCTTTGAAAAAGGTGAACTGGTGGGTATTGATGGTATAAGATACGAGCATCCCACAAAGGCTATACAACATCTGCAAGCAATTGCCCAGCCCTATGGCATTGGCCGTGATATTCATGTTGGCGATACGATAATAGGCATTAAGGGCCGCGTTGGTTTTGAAGCTGCGGCACCCATCATTATCATTAAGGCGCACCATACTTTAGAAAAACATGTATTAACTAAATGGCAGCTATCATGGAAAGACCAACTGGCTACATTTTATGGAAACTGGTTACACGAAGGGCAGTTTCATGACCCTATAATGCGTAACATAGAGGCCTTTTTAACTGATACCCAACATACCGTTAGCGGTAAAGTATTTGTTGAGCTGCATCCATACCGTTTCCAAATTATTGGCATCGAATCGGACCACGATCTGATGTCGAACAAGTTTGGCAGCTATGGTGAGATGAACAACGCCTGGAGCGGCGATGATGTTAAAGGTTTCTCCAAAATATTTGGGAACCAGGTTATGATATATCATAAAGTTAACCCGCAAACACCTTAATTTTATCCCATAAAGGGTATTAAACTATAATTATGGATAACGATCAAACTATAAAAGAAACTAAAACCCCACTTTTTGGAGGAGCGGTTTCTAAATCAAACTGCCTTAATCAATATAGTTGGGGCGATGATTGTTATGGCTGGACTTTTGTTGATACCGACGCATTATCGATCAAACAAGAGCTTATGCCGCCCGACACTCGCGAAAAGCTTCATTATCATAAGGTAGCTAACCAATTCTTTTTTATTTTAACCGGCAAAGCTACTTTTATTATAGACGGCGTTGAACATGTACTAAAGCCTAACGAGGGTATTGAAATTAATGCGGGCCAAAAGCATTTGATCAGCAATAAAAACAATACCGATTTGGAGTTTATATTGTATTCACAGCCATCTGCAAAAAACGACAGGCATAATAGCTAAACGGTAAATTGACTATAAAATGAGTGAAGAAAATATAGATGCAAAGTTACAAATGATTCGCGCGGGTATTGTTGGCGGGGCAGGTTATACCGGTGGCGAGTTATTACGTATTTTGATTAATCATCCAAACGTTGATATCGTTTTTATTCATAGCAACAGTAATGCCGGAAACTATATTTACGAAGTTCATACCGATCTTTTTGGTGATACTGAACTAAAATTTAGTGCCCAATTATCTGACGATATCGATGTGCTGTTTTTATGTGTTGGCCATGGCGACGCTAAAAAATTTATGGAGGCCAACCCTATTGCAGATCATATTAAAATTATTGATCTGAGTCAGGATTTCAGGTTGATCCAAAATTCTAATTTCACCGCACAACCCACATATCACCAAGCGCTACCCGCCACCCGAAACTTTACCTATGGCCTACCCGAGTTAAACCGCGAAGCTATCCGCACAGCAAAAAACATTGCAAACCCGGGTTGCTTTGCTACTTGTTTACAATTAGGTTTATTGCCATTGGCTGCCGTAGGGTCGTTAACCAGCGAGGTGCATATTACCGCCACCACAGGCTCAACAGGTGCAGGGCAGGGCTTATCCCCCACTTCGCACTTTACCTGGCGGAACGATAATTTATCGGTATACAAAGCATTTGAGCACCAACATTTAAACGAGATTGGCCAATCGCTAAAGCAACTGCAAAAAATAGGCCCACCGGGCGAGTTAAACTTTATCCCCTACCGGGGAGATTTTACACGCGGCATTATAGCGTCAATGTATACAGAATGTACTAAACTAACGGAGCAAGAAGCAACACAACTTTACCAGTTTTATTATGCCAGGCACCCGTTTACGCATGTTACCAACCGTAATATCGATTTGAAACAAGTAGTAAATACAAACAAATGCTTTTTACAGGTAAAAAAACATGGCAACAAGTTATTCATTATCAGTATAATTGATAACTTGCTTAAAGGAGCCTCTGGCCAGGCAGTACAAAACATGAATTTAATGTTTGGACTGGACGAAACAACAGGTTTGCGACTGAAAGCAGCGGCTTTTTAGTTTAAAGTTGAAAGTATAAGGTAAAAAGTAATGCAAGATTATAAAACGCTTTTAGTTTGGCAAAAATCACATGCACTTGTATTAGATATTTATAAAAGTGTTTCGGGTTTCCCAAAAGAAGAAATTTATAATTTAAGCAGTCAACTAAAAAGATGTGCAACCTCGATACCTACAAATATTGCCGAAGGTACCGGGAGATTTACACAAAAGGATTTTGCGAATTTTCTGCAAATTTCCCTAGGATCGGCACATGAACTGGAATATTTACTTATACTATCGAACGAATTAAATTTTATAGATAAACAATTATTTGATAATTTATTTAAACAGGTTAACGAGATTAAAGCGATGTTAATTTCCTTGGTTAAAAAAGTAAGAATTTAGCGCTTTAAACTTTACACCTTTAACTTTCAACTTACATGAAATTATTCGACGTATACCCTATCAACAACATTGAAATTGTAAAAGGAAAAGGCAGCCTGGTTTGGGATGCTCAGGGAACCGAGTATCTGGATCTGTATGGCGGGCACGCTGTTATTTCTATCGGGCACACCCACCCTCATTATGTTAAACGCCTGGAAGATCAGTTACATAAGCTGGGCTTTTATTCAAACTCTATCGAGATACCTTTACAGCAGGAACTGGCTACCAAACTGGGCCAGGTATCGGGTAAGGAAGATTATCAATTGTTTTTATGTAACTCGGGTGCCGAGGCTAATGAGAATGCCCTTAAATTAGCATCATTTTACAATGGCCGCAAAAAAATCATCGCTTTCCGCAAGGCATTTCATGGGCGTACGTCGTTAGCGGTTGCGGTTACTGATAACCCTAAAATTGTTGCGCCTGTTAACCAAACAGACAATGTTATATTTTTGCCCTGGTGCGACGAAGCCGCTTTAGAACATGCTTTTGCAGAACACGGCAATGACATATCATCAGTAATTATTGAAGGTATACAGGGCGTAGGCGGCGTACAAGTTGCTACTGACAGCTTTTTGCAAAAGATCCGCACCTTATGCGATCAATATAATTCGGTATTTATTGCCGATTCGGTACAATGCGGATATGGCCGTACCGGTAAATTTTATTCGCACGATTTTGCGGGCGTTGATGCCGATATTTACAGTATGGCTAAGGGTATGGGTAATGGTTTCCCTATCGGAGCTATTGCTATAGCGCCAAAAATAAAACCTGTGCATTTTATGCTGGGCACTACCTTTGGTGGCAACCACCTGGCTTGTGCTGCCGGTTTGGCCGTTTTGGAGATTATTGAGCAGGATAACCTAATGCAGAACGTTGCCAATGTTGGCGGATACCTAATAGCCGAATTGAATAAATTTACACAGGTAAAAGAGGTGCGTGGCCGTGGTTTAATGATAGGGATTGAACTGCCCGAAGAACTGGCGCATGTTAAAAAAGAATTGTTATTTAAGCATCATATATTTACCGGCGAAGCTAAACCAAATGTAATTAGACTGTTACCTGCGTTAAATTTAACCAAGGCCCATGCCGACCGTTTTTTAGAAGCCTTTGCAACAGTTTTAAAGGCAAGCGAAGTGGTGAGCCATTAATATAAATTGATCAATAATTATCCGGGAGCAATTGGCTTTCTTGCTTTCGGCTTATAAGCTATAAAAATGAAACTATTCTCTTCAGTAAACGATGTAACCGATATTAACCAACTGGTAAACGAGGCATTGCTACATAAGCAAAACCCTTATGCGCACCAGCAACTGGGCAAAAACCGCATCCTTGGCTTAATATTTTTAAACCCAAGTTTACGTACCCGTTTAAGCACACAAAAAGCTGCCCTTAACCTCGGGATGAATGTTATTGTGATGAACATGGATAAAGAAGGCTGGGCATTAGAGTTTAATGATGGTGTAGTGATGAACGGCACCACGGTGGAGCATATCCGCGAGGCGGCGGGGGTTATGGGCCAGTATGTTGATATTTTAGGTGTACGCTCGTTCCCTGGCCTGGTTGACAGGGAGAAGGATTATAGTGAAGAAATTTTTAACAAGTTTGTTGAATTTTGTGGCGTACCCATGGTAAGCCTCGAATCGGCCACCCGGCACCCGCTGCAAAGCCTTGCCGATTTGGTTACCATACACGAATTAAAAACCACAGCGCGGCCAAAAGTTGTGCTAACCTGGGCTCCGCATGTAAAAGCATTGCCGCAAGCCGTACCTAACTCTTTTGCAGAGTGGATGTGCAAGGCTGATGTACAATTTGTAATTGCACACCCCGAAGGCTATGCCTTATGTGATGATTTTACTGGTGGTGCTACCATTACCCATAACCAGGATGAAGCTATTAATGGAGCTGATTTTATATATGTGAAAAACTGGTCGGCTTATGAGCCTTATGGTAAAGTTTTTGGCGAACATAACGACTGGATGCTGACCAATCAAAAACTTACGCTAACCAACAATGCTAAGGTAATGCATTGCCTGCCGGTAAGGCGTAATTTAGAGCTCTCTGCCGAAGTGCTGGACGGCCCTAATTCATTAGTGGTGCATGAGGCTGGCAACCGGGTGTGGGCCGCGCAGGCCGTACTGAAGCAAATGTTGCAAGCCTTGTAAATTGATAGCAATAGCGCCAATAATTTTTTTAATTAAAAATCTCAAAGAACAATAACGGGCTGCCTCACGGTGGGACTGTTATTGTATAAAGATACCTACCGCCTAGTTAATAGTAGTCTCACCATATTGAGACTACTTACTCATAAGCATGTTTTTTATAAACATGTAATGGGTTAAATTACAGGGAGGTAAGTTGGTAATTTAATACCTTGCACCCAACCTTGTCGCCCGAAAGGGGCTACTCACCTTCCCTATTTCTTTTGTTCGCGCTTGTTGATGCAGCATTATTTTGCACCATATATTTTATACTTTTTCAAATTAGAAGTGTGCGCGCTAAAATACCCTAAGGCGTTATTATCAAAATTAGATATCGGATTAACTGATTTTGAGCTGTTATCTAATGCGGATATAGTACTGCTTTGCTGCTGACTTAAGCTATACCAGTAATTATAGTTTTGCTTGTCGATGCATTGCATATCTACTACAACATCGTCGCCAATTTTCAATATCGCATCGTAAGGCAAAAGCACATCGTAAGCATACTTACCCCTGATCAAGTCGTTATTCATTACAAATATTGTTTTTATCTTAACATCATTAACAGTCATCACAAACCGGTACTGATTGTTAGAATCGCCCGGATCTTTAAAAAAGGTATTCATGGCCCTATAACTTGTTTTACCGGCATCTACCCTAACAATTTCCATGGTATCAACTGCTACATTAATTTTAGGCATGGTTGACGAAGCTGTATATGTTTTTCCATTAACCTGTACCTTAAGCGTATACGTTTCGCCTGGAGTCGTTTTCAATTCGTTCAATTTATAGGTACCTGCCACTTCCGACTCATAGAAAGCGTAACTCTTGTTTTCGCCATCAACTACGGTAACTATCGCGTTTGATACCGGAGGCGGGGCACTGGTTTCGTCGGCCGGTATGGAGTAAGATACCTTAACATATTGCGCGCCCACAGTATTGGTTATATTCCCTTCTATCACTATTTGAACTGAGTTGCCCCCCTTAACTTTTAGTTCGGTTACTTTTGTGCATGAGCAAAAAGCGGCCACAAGCAAGGTAATTAATAAGCTGGCCTTGAGGCGATTATATATAGTTTTCATGATTTGTTATATTAAAATTTGAAATTCCAGGCTAGTGACGGTAAAATGCCCAACAGGCTCACCTGAACCGCCTCTGCCTTGGCATCGTTTGATTTACTTTGTTGATATTCTATTGTATAAGGGTTTTTACGGTTATATATATCGTACACATTGAATGTCCAGTTTGACCGGAAGCGTTTATGCGACGCGTTTTGCCAGGTTAGTCCAATATCGGCCCGGTTGTTGGCAGGCATAAAATCGTTATTACGTTTGTTATAATAAAAGCTGGTTTGCCCATCAACCACGTATTTGCCACCCGGGGAAGTGATAGGGTTACCCGATTGATAAATAAACGTACCCGAAAACGACAATCTGCTGTTAACCTTATAACTGGCAACTAGGGTAACATCGTGCATCCGGTCGTAATTGGAAAGGAAATAAGCACCGTCATTAATTTCGTTAAACTTTCTTTCAGATCGTGATAAACTATAAGCTATCCAGCCACTTAACCGGCCTTGATTTTTCTTGAGCAGAAACTCAATGCCATAGGCCCTGCCAGTACCACTAACAATCTGCGATTCGGCATCTTTATTTAAAAACAGGTTAGAGCCCGTTTTATAGTCAACCTGGTTCATCAGATTTTTATAATAGGTTTCTACCGAAAAATCATATTGCTTGTTTAAACTATGGTAATAGCCCAGCGAAAACTGATCGGCCTGTTCGGGTTTAATTACCGGGCTGGTTAACTCATACAAATCAGTAGGCAGGCTTGACGCGTAGTTAGACAGCACATGGATATTTTGGGTACTGCGATTGTAAGACACTTTTACAGATGTGGCATTATTAAAGCTATACGATGCCGCTATACGGGGCTCCAGCATAAAGTACGCGCTGGCAATTTTACCTTTGCCATATTGGATAGTGCTGGCAACATCGCCGGCTTTATTATAAGTATTTAAACTATAGGGGCCGTTTAATAAAAAAGTATTTGACCTTAATCCGTAGTTAAACCGCAGTTTATTATTAACCTGCCATTCATCGGCAATGTATGCCGCTAGTTCCATACCGTTACGTTTTTGTATCTCGAAGGAATTATATTCAGACGTCACCGGAGCCTTTAATGTACCGGGGTTAAGCATATAATTGGTCCCGTTAAAGCCAATCCTAAGGTTATGATCTCTTTTTAAAATAAACTGAAAATCTTGCTTTAGGGTATAGCTCTTTATTTGCGATTGTATATTGTAGCCGGTATTTACACTAAAATTCTCTATCTGATAGTTATAATCGCTAAATATGAAAGAGGTATTAGCGAATCCGTTTTTAAAGCTATGGTTCCACCTTAAAGAAGCTGTGCCATTGCCCCAGTTAGTTTCAAAGCTTTTTTGAACCCCAATATTATCACTACCGCGATAGGCGGATATATGGATGCTGTTGGTATTATTAATATTGTATTTAAGCGCGGTATTTAAATCGTAAAAATGGAGGATGGTTGAGTTTAGCCCCTTGTTTGATGATGCCTGAAGAAAAGCATCGGCATAAGTACGCCGGCCGCTCAACATAAACGAGCCTCCGTTAAATAATGGGGCATTAATTTCGGCGTGTGCGGATATTAAACCCAGCCCACCCTGCCCGCCTATCCTATCTGTTGTACCTTCATTAGAGTGAACATCTAATATAGACGACAACCTGCCACCATACTGGGCCGGAAGGTTACCTTTATAAAAATCGAGGTCTTTAACGGCATCGGCATTAAATGTAGATATAAAGCCAAGCAAATGTGATGGGTTATATACCACGGCATCATCTAGTAAAATCAGGTTTTGATCGGAGCCTCCTCCTCTTACAAAAAAACCGTTAGTGCCATTGCTGGAGTACTTAACACCGGGTAATAACTGTATCGCTTTTACCAGGTCTCTTTCGCCAAATAAAACAGGGACACTTTCAATTTGCGTCATACTTAAATGATCAAGGCCCATTTGTGTATTATGTATTTTATCGGCTTTGTTGCTACGACTGGTTATATCAACTACAGCGAGTTGGTTGTTTGAGATCAGCTCAGTATTAATATTCAGATTTTTATTTAATACGATATTTTGGGTTATAGTTTTATAACCTATATAAGTTATAGTAATAGTATAACTGCCGCCTGGGAGTTTAATGTTAAAACCGCCGTTGATATTTGTGCTGGTATTATATTGGGGAAGCTCAATTACTTTTATGGTAGCACGATCAATTACAGTGTTAGTTTCAGCATCTTTAACTACGCCCGTTAAATTGTATTTTTTTTGAGCCGAAGTATTTTGAACGTAAGCGGTTATTAAAAATAACAGCAGTATCCATTTTGTTTGTAGTATTACTTTACACATATCAATAGTTATTAGAGTATTTAAAATATCTCTCCTATTGAGCTATTAATCAGGGGTTGTGATGTGCGTTTGTTTACGGGATATAAAATATGGAGGTTGTGGTAATTCTACAATTAGTTAAATTATTATCAATAATATAATAAAATTAATTAATTATGTAAATAATTTATCAAAAACATTGTTTTTATAGACAAATGTTAAACAATCGTTAATGCGGTTATAGCCGCCGCGCTATGCATTATTAACCAATGCTTAACAGTAGTGCCTGTAACATTAATATGGGTTAAATAATAATTAACCGTATTTCGCCGCTTAATTTTCCTGATCGATTTTCATCGTATGTACATCAAATTTTCTGATGATCAGCCGTGAGCCGCTGTTGTTGCTAAAGTAACTACCCGCCCAGTTAATTAAAACGATTAATCGGTTGCGTGCGCTTATTAAAGACATGAGGTGTACAAAGCCCCATATGAGCCAGGCAAAAAATCCCTGGAAGTGTATTTTACCCAAATCGGCTACAGCCAGATTCTTACCTATGGTGGCTAATGAGCCTTTATCAAAATATTTAAATGGTTCGGGTTGCTGCCCGTTAATAATACGCATCAGGTTTTTACCCAGTTGCTTGCCTTGTTGCATGGCTGCCGGCGCCACACCCGGATGGCCCTCGGGGGTTTGAGGTGTAATTACAGCGGCAACATCGCCAATGGCAAACACATTAATATAGCCCTTTACACGGTTAAACTCATCTGTTTGGATACGGTTGCCTCTCACAATAACCCCTTGCGGGATGCCTTTTAAAACCTCGCCCTTTACACCCGCCGCCCAAAGTACGCTGCGGGTTTTTATTATTGTTCCATCGTCAATAACAAGTTCATTACCGTCGTAACTTTTAACATGTACACCGTTGTGTACCTCTACATCCAGCCCGGTTAAAAAATCTTTAGCTTTTATAGAAGCTTTGTCAGACATGGCAGCCAGTAATTTGGCCTTACCTTCTATCAGGTAAACCTTCATGTCCTGTTTATTCAGTTCGGGATAATCATACGTTAATACATAATTACGCATTTCGGCCAGGGCGCCCGATAGCTCAACCCCGGTAGGCCCGCCACCCACTACAACAAATGATAACAGCGCATCCCGTTCTTCCAGATTTTCTGTTATTAACGCTTTCTCAATATTTTGCAGTACCAGGCTGCGCAGGTTAAGTGCCTCGGGTATGTTTTTCATGGGCATGGTACGCTTTTCCAGCTCATCATTACCAAAATAATTGGTATTAGAGCCCGTAGCTATCACTAAATGATCATATGGTATTTCGCCAATATCAGTGGTGATGGTGTTTTGTTCGGGATTGACCTGCTCCACATTAGCCATGCGGAAAGTAAAGTTTTTTTGGCCGGTAAATATTTTACGTAACGGAAACGCGATAGAATCTGCTTCTATATCGCCCATGGCTACCTGGTATAACATGGGCTGAAAAGTATGGTAATTGTTTTTATCAACCATTAAAACTTCAACGGGTTGACCTTTCAATTTTTTAGCCAATTCAATTCCGCCAAACCCGCCGCCTATAATAACAATGCGTGGATGATTGGATATTTCGTTTAAACGTATATTTGCCATAAAGTAGTAGTGTCCTATTTAAAATAAAGATAACAATTGGTTTTATGTTTGCTATTAATTGAATTAATATTACTTAGTTATTGAAAAATCAACAATAAAATATGCTTTATAACTATCTTTCACCTCAATTTTAAACCAAAAAGCATTATCGTAAAACAACACATTATATTTGCATTAAAAAACTGTTACTATTAAATAGGATAAGCTACAGCGTTCCAAATAAAATTCTTACTTAAACATGAATTTACATATCGTTAAAATTGGCGGAAACGTAATTGATAATTCCGAAAACCTGCATTGCTTTTTAAAAGATTTTGTAGCAATTGACGGTTATAAGATACTGGTGCATGGCGGTGGTAAAATTGCAACACAACTATCGGCCACGCTTGGTATTGAATCAAAACTGGTAGATGGCCGCCGCATTACCGATATTGAAACCTTGCGTGTGGTTACTATGGTGTATGCTGGCCTCATCAATAAAAACATTGTAGCATCGTTACAGGCTATTAAATGCAACGCCATTGGGTTAACCGGTGCCGATGGCAATTTTATATTGGCTAAAAAACGCCCCATTAAAACTATTGACTATGGCTTTGTTGGCGATATTGACGATAATTCTATCAGTCCCGGCAATCTTAGTCGACTGTTAGAAGCAGGGTTTGTACCAGTATTTTCGGCGTTAACGCATGATGGTGCCGGGCAGCTTTTAAATACCAATGCAGATACCATCGCATCGGCATTAGCGGTGGCATTGTCAAAGCTTTACGAAACCACATTAATATATTGTTTTGAAAAAAAGGGCGTTCTGCAGGATATAGATGATGAAGATTCGCTGATACGGGATATTGACCCGGAGCGGTACGAAGAACTTAAAAAACAACAAATTATAGCAGGCGGCATGCTGCCCAAACTGGATAATGCCTTTGCCGCCATATCATGCGGTGTTAAGGCGGTTATCATCGGTAAATCCGACGAACTGGGGCAGTTAAAACAAAATCAATCATTTGGAACAAGGTTAAGCACCAAAATATGAACTCACAGAAAACTATCGCCATATTAGGCACCGGCAATATGGGCCTGGCATTAGCTAAAGGTTTAGTAAAATCAAACATTTATGAACCCCGTCAAATTACATTGACGCGCCGTAATACTGCTATTTTAGCTGCCATGGCGCACGATGGTTACCAGGTTAGTGATAATAACGCGGCCGCGGTTAGCCAGTCGGCGGTAATTGTACTTGCTGTGCTGCCCCAGCAATTAAACAAATTACTGGATGAAATAAAAGATACCATCAACCCCGAAAAGCAGCTCATTATCTCGATAATTACGGGAGTTAATTGTATAGATATCCGTGAATATCTTAATCTGGATGTTCAGGTTGTACGGGCTATGCCAAATACTGCTATTTCCATTGGCGAATCCATGACCTGCATTGCCAGCGATAACGCTAGTGTGATGAATATTGCCCTGGTGAAAGAACTATTTGATACCGTAGGCGAAACGATACAAATTTACGAAGACCTTATGCCATCGGCAACAGCCTTATGCGCGTCAGGGATCGCGTTCTTTTTGCGTGGCATACGTGCGGCATCGCAGGGTGGCACCGAAATTGGCTTCCATGCGCACGATGCACTTAAAATGGCTGCTCAAACCGCCAAAGGTGCCGCCGACCTTTTATTACAACTTTCATCCCATCCGGAAAACGAGATCGACAAGGTAACATCGCCCAAAGGCTGCACCATTGCCGGCTTAAATGAAATGGAACATAACGGCTTTAGCTCCGCCTTTATAAAAGGCATAAAAATAACTGCTGAAAAAGCCGCGATGCTTTATAAAAAAAGCTAAAGGTTTGTTTAACGTAATAAAGTAATGGAAATATAAGGCTGATTAATATTAATGCTGGAGGCTGAATATCGATTTAGTAGTATTGATGTGCGATATTTTTATAGGTAACTATATTAGGAGCTAGTAGATGATTACTTCGCTAATATTAAAGTTGCCTTGCTACTGTTTTTAATGAATCCATATTTAAGATTATAATGAATAAAAATACCTTTTATATAATATTGACACTTTTAAAAGCATTAATTATAATAGCGGGCATGTTGTATTTGTTTTTTAATTTTATTTCATGGAGACGGAGTAAAGATGGTAAGAAATTAAAAAAAGCTGCAATTATATTCGGTGGAGTTTTTCTATCGATACTAATACTTACCGGCATAGAGTTCATCATTGCATTTAATTAGGCTAAACAAACTGAAAAAGTAAGCATCCGTTTTTTATTGTGATAAAATTGGTTTGTACCCACCCATAATATAGTTACCTTTTAAATTATAAATCACTTAACTTATTGGCATTGATGTTAGCTACCTTTGTACTATGAAATCAAAGACCCCCCAGGAATCGCTAACCATAATGAATGAACTGGTGTTACCCAATGATACCAATACCATGAACAACCTGATGGGGGGCCGTGTACTGCACTGGATGGATATAGCAGCAGCCATAGCCGCGCAAAAGCATTGCAACAGAATTGTTGTAACCGCCTCGGTTGATAATGTATCGTTTCAGCACCCGGTTAAACTGGGCGATGTAATTAGCATTACCGCTAAATTAACCCGCGCTTTTAATACCTCTGTTGAAGTAAGGTTAGAGGTATGGGCGCAAAACATACCATCGGGCACGAGTGTTAAAAGTAACGAGGCCTTTTACACTTTTGTAGCCCTTAACGAAAAAGAAGAAACGGTACCCGTGCCCACGCTGGTGCCCCAAACCGAGCAAGAGATTATGTATTTTGAAGGTGCCTTACGCCGCAGGCAACTGAGGCTTGTTTTAGCCGGGCGAATGAAAGCTTGCGACGCTACCGAGTTAAAGGCTTTGTTTGATCAATAATTTATACGATAAATGTAAATAAGTTGTTACTCCATTAATAGAGTTGTTATTTTTTAAACATTTATTTATAAATATCGTTACAATTTTATGGATACCCGTATAAAGTTATTTCAGGGCGATATTACCTTTCTATTGGTTGATGCTATTGTTAATGCCGCTAACACCAGTTTATTGGGTGGCGGAGGTGTTGATGGGGCTATTCACCGCGCTGGTGGGCAAGCCATATTAGACGAATGTATTGCCATAAGAAACAAACAGGGCGGCTGCAAAGCAGGCGAAGCCGTTATAACTACTGGGGGAAAGTTACCCGCCACATATGTAATACATACGGTCGGCCCCGTTTGGAATAATGGCAAAAACCAGGAAACGAGGCTTTTAGCCAATTGCTATAGAAATAGTTTACAAATTGCTGTTGAAAATAACATTAAAACTATTGCGTTCCCCAATATCAGTACGGGGATTTATCGTTTCCCTAAAACAGATGCGGCCTATATTGCTGTTGATGTGGTTAATGAGTTTTTAGCAAACAACACTACGCTAGATCAGGTTGTATTTGTTTGCTACGATGAGGAGAATTTTAATATTTACAAGGAAATTCTGGAAACGGTTTAGAGCTTCTCTTTCATCAAACCTACCTCAATCAAAAATGGCCCCTTATCTTATCATAAATTTCATCGTTATAAAGCTTTCTTAAAGCCTGATGAGTTTCCGGGGATAGTTGGTTCAAGTCTGATGCTTCCACATTACTATAAACCTGAGCTATTTTTGATGCGCCCGGAATAACCGTTGTTACCTGTGGATGATCTAATATCCAGCGGATGGCCCATTGCGGCATACGTTGGTCGGGCAATAAGCCTTTAATCTGATTAGCTAAACGCACACCTTCTTTAAATTCAATACCCGAAAACGTTTCCCCGGCGTTAAACGACTGGCCATTGGCGTTAAAATTACGGTGGTCCGTTGGCAAAAATGTTGTTTGCTCACCAAACTTACCCGTTAATAAACCGCTTGCTAAGGGCACACGCGCAATAATTGCCACACCCTTGGCGGCAGCTTTTTCAAATACCTCATCGGCCACATGCTGCCTAAAAAGGTTAAATATAATTTGTAACGAAGCCAGCCCCTCTTGTTCAAGGCAGATCAAGGCTTCTTCCGAGGTTTCAACACTGGCGCCAAAGTATTTAATCAGTCCTTCCTGCTGTAGCTTGCGCAGGCTTTCAAATACCTTGCCTGCACGCATTTCTTCTGTAGGTATACAATGCAACTGTTCTAAAAACAATTGCGAAACACCCAAATTTTCTAACGAATCTTCAACATGGCGTTTCAAAAGGTCGTAAGTATATTTAGGTGGCCATGCGCCGCCATCACTCCTGCGGCCCAGTTTAGTTGCCACATAAATATCCTGTGATACCGTTTTTAAAAACTTGCCAATAATTTTTTCGCTGATGCCCATGCCATAAACATCGGCGGTATCAATAAAATTACCACCGTTATCAGTATAGGCCTTTAAAATGGCCAGGGCATCCGCCTCGTTTACAGCACCCCAATCTGCACTGCCCAACTGCCAGGTTCCAAGGCCAACCTCGGCTATTTTAATTTCTTTAAAATCCCTATACCGCATGTAGCTGATCGTAATAAATTAAGCCTTAACAGTTTCCAGCCACGCTTGAGCCATTAAGCCTGCACCGGCAACTGTAGGATGCACACCATCACTAGTCCAGTACGTTCCGGGCACAAGTTTTTGAGCATCATCCATAATACTTTGGTAGGGTATAAAAGTGGCATGGTAAGTATCTGCAACCTCGCGAGCCACCAGGCGGTACTCGTTAAATTTGGGATACCAGTTTTTTTCTTCGGGCCTAACACCTTTGGCTAAAAATGGTTCACCTAAAATCAGTTTAACATCGGGTAAGGCTTGCTTGGTGCGGTCTATCAATTTTTTATAATCGTCGCGGTAAGTATTAATAGTACCGGTATATCCATTGGTGAGGGTATGCCAAAAATCGTTTACACCTACCATTATACTTAATACATTTGGCTTAAAGTTCAAACATTCGGCATCCCATCTTTCGGCTAACTGAAAAACTTTGTTGCCGCTTACGCCCCTGTTATATATTTGGAATTTATTTTTAGGGTATTGCGTTAAAAGATGCGTGGCAGCTATTAATGTGTAACCACTTCCCAACATAGAGGTGTTATTAGGTTTAGTTTCTGTGTGATTTCTTCCCCAATCGGTAATCGAATCGCCCTGGAAGAGTATAATATCATCCTTTTGTAGCTGGATCTTTTTTACTTTTTCTGCCGCGAAGGTTGTGGTAACCAATTCGGGAATGCTTAATGTAGCCAGGGTAGTAATTGCTGTATTTCTGATAAAATTACGTCGGTTTAACATGGGTTTATTTTTTGAAACTAATATAGGCGTTTGGTTAGATGTACAAAAGGGTTTTATTAAAAACTATTAACTTTGTGCCATGTATTCGTTAATTAAGCCCCTGTTATTTCAGTTCGACCCGGAAAAAGTACATCATTTTGTAGTTCGTAGTTTAAAACTTTTTAACCGCTTTCCGGGGGGCGGTGCATTAAGCCGGGCAATATGGTGTACTAACAATACAAAACTTGAAAAAGAAGTATTTGGACTAAAATTTAAAAATCAGGTGGGTTTAGCGGCAGGTTTTGATAAAAATGCCGACATGATAGCCGAAATGGCAAATTTAGGCTTTGGCTTTATTGAAGTAGGCACTGTAACACCATTGCCCCAACCCGGCAACCCCAAGCCGCGTATGTTTAGGTTGCCTGCCGATGAGGCGATTATAAACCGGATGGGGTTTAATAATGATGGGGTAGACGTAGTTGCCGAACGCATTAAAGCTTATCGCGAAGGGAACGGAGCCGACAAAGGGCTGATGATTGGCGGCAACATCGGTAAAAACAAAAACACACCAAACGAAGATGCCGTAGGCGATTATGTAAAATGTTTTGACCGCCTGCACCATGTAGTGGATTATTTTGTGGTAAATGTAAGCTCGCCAAATACACCCAACCTGCGTGCCCTGCAAGAAAAAGAACCACTAAAACACATTTTAAACACCTTACAGCAACGCAATCTTAGTAACAAGATTACCAGGCCCATATTGCTTAAAATAGCCCCTGATTTAACCGACGATCAATTAAACGACATTGTAGAAATAGTTCAGGAAACTGGAATAGCTGGTGTTATTGCCACAAATACGACTATCAATCGTGAGGGTTTACTATCACCGGCCGAGTTAAAGAATGAGATGGGTGGCCTGAGTGGTAAGCCTGTAACCAACCGGTCTACCGCGGTTATCCGCTACCTTGCTGAAAAATCAGCGGGTTCTTTTCCAATTATTGGTGTGGGTGGGATACATTCGCCGCAGGATGCGCTGGATAAGCTGGCGGCCGGTGCATCATTAGTGCAACTTTATACCGGCTTTATTTACGAGGGGCCGAGCTTGATAAGCCGTATCAATAAAAAGATCCTGTCGGTATAACCAGCAGGATCTTTCATAACCTTAAAAGGTAATTATTTTGCAGCAGATAACTGATCTAATATAGCGTTGTTTTTAGCCAATTGATCTGTAGTAGATTGTTTTGAACGGCTTCCTTGCTCAAGGTTAGTAGCCAGTTTTAAGTGTTGAACTTCTAAACGAGAAAACGTTTTATTTCTTCTATCTTTTCTTTTTAATCTTGTAACGCCCATTGCTTTAATTTTTAAAATTTCTTTTTTAATACCTGATGAGGTCGAGAGCGGATTCGAACCGCTGTAGGAGGTTTTGCAGACCTCAGCCTAGCCACTCGGCCACCCGACCCTATATTTGGGACTGCAAAAATAGTAATAATTTACTGTTAGGCAATTTTTATTTAAATGATTTTGATGTGAAATGCAAAAAACATACTCCCCGGTTAGCAGGCAGGCAAAAACCAGGCAGCACGGCTCCGTATGTGTAAAAAATTCATATTGTTTTATGCGATATAGATAATGCCTTTGAAATAGCATTTAAAACAGAAGAACATTTAAACGCGTCCCCTTTAGCAAAGCAAAGTGATGCAAAACAAAGTTAGATTGAACTAAAATTCAAACTAATTGAACAAACTGATAAAAAGAACCTTAACTAAATTTGATCATACCAATTATTAACTGATTTTATACATTATTAATTCAATCAAATTATGAAGAAAATTTCATGGATAACTTTTGCCGTAGCACTAAGTTTAACTTTTGGATGCAGTAAAGATGGGGCTAAACTGCAAACACCCGCAAATGTTAGTAGTGCTAAAGCACTATCAACCGCAGGTTTAAATAATAATCAGAGTTTCGCGCTATCAAGCTCATTCGCCAAAGGAGCCGATGTGAGCTGGGTTGACCAAATGGAAAACTCCGGTGTTAAATTTTACAACAACAGCGGCACCCAACAAGACCTGTTTACAATTTTACAAGGCAAGCACATCAACTCTATCAGACTCAGAACCTTTGTTAACCCAACCGGCGGCTGGTGCAATAAAGCAGATATGCTGTATATGGCAAAACGCGCCAAAGCTGCCGGGATGAGAATTATGATAGACATCCATTATAGTGATGTTTGGGCCGATCCGGGCCATCAGACTATTCCGGGTGCATGGGCAGGCCAAAGTTTTACTACGATGATGAATACCATGTATAGTTACACGCTTGATATTATGAATACCTTAAAATCAAACGGCATAACTCCAGAATGGGTACAGGTTGGAAATGAAACCAATAACGGTATGCTATGGGACTATGGTAAGGCATCCCTAAACATGCAAAATTTTGCCTGGTTTATAAATACAGGGTACAATGCAACCAAGGCCGTTTTTAGCAGCGCAAAAGTTGTGGTACATTTAGCTAATGCCTTTGATAACGCAACGTTTAGGTGGATGTTTGATGGCCTAAAAGCCAACGGTGCCAGTTGGGATGTTATTGGAATGTCGCTCTACCCATCCACTACAGATTGGCAAACACTTAATAGCCAATGCTTAACCAATATGAATGATATGGTTGCACGTTATGGCAAACAGGTGATGATATGTGAAGCAGGAATGGATGTAACCGCGGCATCAACATGTAAATCTTTTTTAACAGACCTTAACAATAAAGTAAACTCGGTTTCGGGGGGCAATGGCCTGGGTGTATTTTATTGGGAGCCCGAGTGCTATAATAGCTGGCAAGGATATGGTAAAGGCGCTTTTGATACAACAGGCAAACCTACCGTAGCACTTGATGCTTTTTATTGATAAATATGGGTTAAGAAATAGCTCCAGATATATCGAATACTCATTGACCCAAACTGGTCAATGAGTATTTTCTTTTGAATACATTTGTTTTAAACATTCATTCTGAACCAATCGCGTTACCGCTAAAACCTCCCCCTGCTAATCTCCGAACAGAATACCGCCGTAGCGATAGCTACATTTAATGATTCGGCATGGCCCAGCAAGGGTATAGTTACGGGTTTTTTAATTAATAGCTGTATTTCGGGCCGGATGCCATTGCCTTCGTTACCCATCACAATTAAGCCTTCGTTACCAAAATCTGTACGGTAAATATTTTGCCCATCAAGTAATGCGCCAAAAACAGGTATATTAGAGCTTTTTATAAAATCAACCAAATTTAAATAATGAACATTAACACGTGAAAGGGAACCCATAGTTGCCTGAACCACTTTTGCATTGTAAACATCAACAGTATCATCGGAGCAAATGATATTTTTGATGCCAAACCAATCCGCAGTACGTATTATAGTACCCAGGTTGCCCGGATCCTGTATCCCATCAAGCACCAGCGAAAAACTTTGTTGCAGGGTTTTTGTTTGTAATACGGGCCAGCTTGGTATTTTTACAAGTGCAATTATATGTTGTGGAGTGGTAAGGCTGCTAATTTTAGCAATATCTGTTGCAGAAGTTTCTTCAAAATTTATTTTTTTGGATAATTTCAGCAATTTTGGGGCAAATGCAGGTGTATAATATATGGTGTCAATATCGTAGGCGGAATTAATAAATTCCATTACAGATTTGATACCTTCAACTAAAAACAGGCGATGCGTTTTTCTATTTTTTTTTTGTTGTAAGGATTTTAAAAAACTGATTTGTGATTTTGAAAGCATATACCCGATTTATTAATTACCGCCTTACAATTTTAAGTATTATTATTCTTTTTATGGCCGCTGGTTGCAGTTTAACCCACCGATTAAATGAACACCAGGCATTAGTGCGGAAAATAACCATAAAAGGGGTAGAAAAACAATATACCCTTGCTGCGGTAAACTATGTTGATAAAGAGCAACAACCCAACAATGTACTTAATTTACAGCTTTATTATACTTTTAGTAAACACGGTAAAAAAGAAATTGGCGAGGCTCCGCGCATACTGGATACCAACCTGGTTGAGTTTTCGCGTATCCAGATTGAGAAATTCCTGCAAAATAAAGGCTACCTGAAAGCCCGGGTTGAAAGTGCCATAAAGGTTAAAAAGAAAAAAGCGGAGTTGATATTTACCGCTACCGAAGGCCCGTTGTTTCGTATTCGTAAGTTTCAGGATAGTATTGTTGATGGCAAGGTTAGGGCTCTTTATCGGGCCAACCGTAAGGTTATTAGCCATATCCAACCCGGTAACCCTTTTGATGTGGATAGCCTTGCTTATGACCGCGACCAGATTTACCAGTTAATGAAACGTAACGGTTATTATGATTTTTACCGCCAGTATATCACCTATAATTATGATACCACGTTTAACAGCAGTGTTGCCGATGTTAAAATGATTATAGCCAGCCCGGCCGATAAAAAGGAGCATCCGGTTTATACGATTAATAATACTTTGATCACGATATATAAAAGCAGCGGTAAGGCAACCGGTAAAGCTGATACTTTAAATGTTGATTCGCAATTTAGGTTTGTTGATTATTCGCATAAGTTTAAACCTAAGGCGGTTACCAATTATATTTTTCAGCATAAAGGCGATGTATATGATATTGAAAAGCAATCGCTAACTACTTCGCGCCTGTCGGAGCTTAATGTATTTAGAAACGTGCCTAACCCAACTTATATTAAAACTGCTGATAGTACAAACCGGCTGGATAGTAAAATTGATATCATCCCGCTAAAACATATGTCTAACCGGATAGAAGGTGAGTTTATTTTTAATGGCGGGCGGTATGGTTTTAATGTTGGCAATACATTTACCGACAGGAACTTGTTTAAAGGTGCCGAAATTTTGCAGTTAAAATTAAGCTGGAGTGTGTTATTTGATAATTCAAATGGAGCGGTAGGGTCAAGCGCTATTCAAAATCAGGATTTTAAGGCCGGTTTAAATTTAGTGTACCCACGTATTATAGCGCCTTTCCATATCCCTATACCGGGTAAGTATGGTGTGCCGCATACCACAATCTCATCTAACTATCAGTTGTTTTTTCAAAAAGGGCTGGTATCGCGCACCAGCCTTATCAATTCATTTACTTACGACTGGGCCGAAACTACCAATAAACTACACTCGCTTACGCCCATTAATATTGAGTTTTCCAGAGGGGTGATAGACCCCGGCGCACAAACAGCATTAATCAAGCAGAATTATTACTCGTATGTATACCTCATCGGGCGAACAATTTTTACATCGGGCAGCCAGTACGCCTACCAGGTTAATGCCAATAAATTAAATTCGTATAATAGTTTTACTTATTTCCGTGGCGTTGTTGATGTTGGTGGCAATACGCTGGCGCTTATGAGTAGTTTATTTAAAACAGCAAAAGACCCCCTGGGCCAGCGTACCATATTTGGGCATACATTTGCACAATATTCCAAAGGCGAAATTGACCTGCGTTTTTACCATAACCTTGGCGGCGAACGGATGTTTGTTTTCCGCCTAAACCCTGGCCTTGGTGTACCCTATGGTAACAGCAGCCAACTTATATTTGAAAAAGACTTTTACGCCGGTGGCGCAAACGACATCCGCGCATGGTTGCCCCGTACTATTGGGCCCGGCCAATATAACCGTTCGGTTTTACAGAACGATACCGTGAGGGGCCGTTTAAAATACCTCGACCAGTTTGGCGAGGTTAAAATAGTAGGAAATATTGAATACCGTTACCCTTTAGTTAACAATTTTTTTGGGTCTAAACTCAATGGTGCCTTATTTACCGATTTTGGCAACGTATGGCGCTTAAAGCCCGAAACCGATAGCCCCAATGGTACATTCAACTTTAACAGGATATTCCAGTCGACGGCTATTGGCATAGGCACTGGCTTGCGGTTCGACCTTTCTTTCTTTGTATTCCGGTTAGATGCGGGTTTCAAATTAAAGGATCCTCAATTTATTGGGGATGAGCAATGGGTATTAACCAAACACATCGATGAAATATTTCACGACGGTGATTTTAAACGAACGTACCGCGCAACCCACGGCGAAGGCTACAACTTTATGCAGCTGAACTTTGGGATAGGATTACCGTTTTAAGCGGATGACGGAAGGAGATAGTTTTTTATGCCTTCCCTCAAAACATATGCTTCAACCCATCAATGGCGGTTTCGAAAAAAGTGGGTATGCTAAGCCCGTTGCTATGGTTAAAGTATAAAAAAATACAGAATAGTACTGCCGCAATAATGATGAACTTTTTAAATAGGTAGCCCAGCAATATTAACATAAGCGGTATCGCGATAAGCACCACCCCGCTGATATGTATTGGTGTGAGCTTAGAGTCGCTTTTATAAACGTAAAATAGTGTTGAATGCGTACCAAAATCGTTTTGATGTTTTAGATATATAAAACTTGATTTGTTTAATTTATGGCGGTAAAAGGCAGTGCCATGGTCAAAGGTCAAGTCCTCTTCAAACCCGTTAATGGTGAATTTAAAAACGCCATTAACCTGCTCCTGAGTAACGCCAGCGGTATCTGTAGCAATAATGGCTACTTCGTTTTGCCCAAAGGGGTTTTCTTTAATTATAAAGTTTTTAATGGCTATGGTATCGGCATTTGCCATAACAGCACATAGTGATAGCAGGCAAAGGGTTAATAATTTTTTCATCTATGTTATTCGAGTGCTCGTTTGTTAAAAATTAAAAATCCGGCATGAAACATTACACCATACCGTTTCTGATCGTCATCATAATAATTAAAACTCAGGCTAATTGGCCCTAAAAAACTTTGATAAACCAACCCGGTGCTAGCGGCAAATGTGCGTACACCTAAAACATCGGCATAACTGGCATCCTGCAGGTTAACGCGTTTAATGGCCTGTACGGGTATAAATAAATAACCTTCAGTTCGCCATTCCAGGTTTTTTTTGAGGGTTATAATATTTTTTAAACCGCCTGCCGCGTACCCGGGTGCCCTAAAGTTAGTTAAAATTAAGGTTCTCGAATCTTGCAGCGGATAAAATGCCGGCGAACTCAATATCGACTCCTCGTAAGTATTAAACAATGGTTTATTACTTAATACCCCTTCTAACAAATAGCCCAGGCTTAAGTGTTTTTTTGTGTAAAAATAATTTTCCTGACTGATTTTGGCAGTAAACCATTGCCGGGGTGTGCTTAATGGCTTTACCCGGCTATATTGAGGGTTTGTTTGCAGTATATTGCCCCTTTCGTAATCTTCGTCGCCGCTAAAAAATTGCAGGCCCAGGTAATAGTTGTTACCCTTAGTGGGGTATTGTTTACGGTTCAACGTATTTTTTTCTATCGAGATGGAAGCCTTAAAGGAGCTAAACCTACTGATATCCAGCGTATCGCCATTGCGGTACGTATTATTGGGGCTGTATTCATCAGCAGTATTAACATAGCCTGCCTGTAGTTCCAGCCGGCCATTATTTTGTACAGGGATGCCAGCTTTCAGCATTATTTCACGGTCGGATTGCGCTACATATACCGGGTTTGTTCTTTCTACAGATATTTTATTATCGTTAAAATAATTCCAGTAGTTATAGGTAAACTCTGTTTCTAAATAAAAAGGCAACCGTGTGGGGAAATCAGTTCGCAGGGTTCCCTGTGCCGATTCGTAAAATCTACCCGAATATAAATTAACGCCCGCGGTAAACGAGTTCCGATTTACATAATCATACTGCAAACCTAAATAAGCGGTGCTTATAGGCCGGCTGGAAATGACCCCGCCTATATCTGCCTTGAAGTTTTTATTTGATTTAACATCAATCTCAAAATCATAACTATCGCTATCGGGATGATAGATAATGCGCGGATAAATGGTTTCGAAATTATCATTGGTAACTAAACGGTAATAGCCTTCTTTAATATCATCCAAGGTAATGGGCTCACCTTCGTCTTTATGAAATATCCTTTCCACATAACGCTTTTGCTGATAGTTTACGCCCGTTACGGTAATATTTTTGAAGGTGATAGGAGCTGTTGTTTTTAAAAACTCTTTGCGGCGGTTAGCAAGGTCGGCGTCATCTGCACGGCGTTTAATACCGGCTTTTATTCTGGGCATATCCGCTATGGTAGCATCGTATCCGGCCTTGATCATTTGCGCTACCGGAGCAAAATTTGTAGTGCTAAAATTAGATAAGTTAGGCTGGACATAGATGCCATTACTGCCAATGGTGGTACTGTCTGACTTTGACAAGAGCATGAATATGAGCGAGCGGCCCATCAGTTTTTCGTCATTATCCTTCGGGTATTCCTGAAATGTTTTTGACGAAACATTAGATCCAATAACATAATCGGGTTTAAAATCACGCTTCATCACATCAACGGGGAAGTTGTTATACAGCCCACCATCAAAAACATAGCGGCCATCCACCTTAACTGGCCTGTAAACCAATGGCACAGTGGCCGTACCGCGTATAGCCTCTGCCAGGTTGCCGTGGTCAATGTCAAGTGCTTTTTGCGAAAATATATCGGCAACAATGCACCTAAAGGGTACAAACAAGTTATTAAAGTTATTGTGGGCATTTACTGATGATTGCGTGAAAAGCTCTATCAACGCAAAATTTAAAGGAATATCATTAACCAATGTAGACCGGAAACGTGCCTGAAAACCGGTATCTATCTCCAGTTTTAAAGTAAATGCCGAGGGATTTTCTGCCTTTTTCTGAAAAAAGTATCGGTAATCGCTGTCAAATTTACCACCCACCCAATCCTGAAAATTGGTACTTACTGCAATGGTTTCTATTTGCTGTGGCGTATAACCTGCCGCATACATGCCACCTACAACACCCCCCATTGATGTACCTACAATATAATCAATAGGGATATGGTTCTCTTCCAACGCTTTTAAAACACCGATATGCGCCAACCCCTTAGCCCCGCCCCCACTAAGCACTAAACCTACTTTTTGCGCATCACTGTTAAAGTAAGCGGTTAAAAGCATAAATAGCAGCAGCATGTTTTTCATTGATCCTAATATAGCTTCTTTAAAACTCTTAACCAAAACAGAGATTCTCCTGCTTGCAAATTCTACCTATCTCTTTGCCGAGTTTATTTGTCTGAAACCTACCAATTCTTCCCAGCGGGCACCTGGGCGGCGGAAGTATACCAATATCTGATAATCGTTTTCGGTTTCAAAATAGGAGCCTTCGAGGGCGATATTATCAGGAATGTTTTTTGATTTTGGAACCCATACATATTGGAAATCATATACACCCTGCTTTAAAAACAGGTTATTGTAAAATCGGCCCTTAGTGCTGTCAAAATCCATTTTACTTTGATCGTTCAATTGGTAATCATTAAACTTGCCTACAATGTAGGCAGCACCCTCACTATCCGATTTGTTGCCTGCAAGGCTAAAATAGATATGCGCGTAATCGGCATCAATGCGCGGGTTGCTCCCATCCTGGTTCAGGATATAAAAATTACCATTATTATCATATTGAAATGAATAGGAAGACTGGTTCCGATTTGGATCGCCGAGCAGCATTACCGTGTTGGTGCTATCGAGGTAAATACGCCCTATTCTATCCGAATTTAAATGTAAGGACCGCAGATCAAAATGCCTGAACTCATTACCGCCCGGAAAATCATTGGTGGTAACATCAGTATACAGCAATTGGCTTCCGCGGATAAACTGCGGGCGGGTGTTCATTTGAGCGATGTCTGTACGGGCGTTTTGCAGCACCAATGCACGGAGGTCCGTATTAGGGTTTTGCAATAACAGGGAACCATAATCAATCTGAAAGTTGATTTTTTGGTTGGCCTGCCTAAGCAAATTGTTATTTGAGGGCGCAATATCCGCGCTGATGCTCACCCGGGAATCTACCACGTAAAAACGGCGGGTTAGCAACATTTTATTAATGTCGCCATCCTCATAAACCTTCAATAAATAATTACCCGATAGTTTAGGTATAATATTTTGGTTAGGTAACGAAAGTTCATAGTGGGTATATTTCTGCTTTGTACCGCTGGAATAACGGTAGTCGGTTATCTTATCATCAGTAAAACCCTGCAGGTATTCCGTTGGCGAAAGGTGCGAAGGGTTCCATTCCGCATCGCAATGCTCAATGGTGTAGCTGTAGTACTGGCTACCGCCCCGCAGATCGTCAAATGATAGCAACAACACATCTGCCGAGCGCAGGTTGATGATAGGAAACGATTGCTCTTTAGTGCTGTTATAAAATTCAACAGATTTTATTGAGGATTGATAAACCCGGTTATCATAGGCTATTTGTTGCTGAGCAACGACCCGAATTGAAGCAAAAAGCAGCAGTATAATTAAGCGAATGTTTGTCATAATTTAATACTACTTACTTTTTGTTTTACTACACGTATTAAGCAAATACAATTTAACTATGCTTCCAATTCCAGTATCTGGCCCGCTAAGGTTTCCCAATCCTGTTGTATCAGTTTCAATTCGTTTTGCTTTTGCTGATAAGCAGCATTTACTTCTTTTGATTTTGCCTGGTTATTATAAACACCATCCTCTGCCAATTTATTTTCCAGTTGCTTTACTTCCTTTTCAAGTACCGAAATTTTTTCCTCCATTTTTGACAGGTCGGTGTTCAGCTTCTTTAATTGTTTTGATCTATCGTCGGTTGGTTGTTGTTTAACCGGTTCTTTACGTTCTTCCTTTTTAGGCTGCGGCGCGGGTAGGGCGGCTTTAGGTTCCAGTTTACGCTTGGCCTGCCAAACATCATATTCAGCATAGGTACCTGGGTAAACTTTAATCTTATGATCTTCGATAAACCAAATTTTATTGGCCACATTATCCAGGAAATACCTATCGTGGGAAACCACAATAAAAGTACCTTCGTATTGCTGTAGAGCCTGTATCAATATGTTTACCGAAGCAATGTCAAGGTGGTTTGTAGGCTCATCCAGTATCAGGAAGTTGGCATCGGCGGTAAGCGCTTTAGCCAGGGCCACGCGTGATTTTTCACCTCCGGACAGCACCTTTATCTTTTTAAATACATCGTCGCCGGTAAATAGAAACGAACCTAAAATGGAGCGCAACTCGGTATCGGTATGCCTTGGGGCAAATGCCTGTAGTTCCGACAAGATTTCGCTTTCCAGGTGTAATGACTCCAGTTGATGTTGCGCAAAAAATGTTTGCGTTACATTATAACCGGTTTCAACCTTGCCGGTAAAATCGGTATCGGCACCGGCAACCATACGCAATACGGTCGACTTACCTTTACCGTTAGCCCCAATGAGCGCAATTTTATCGCCTTTTTCTATAATAGCTTCGGCAGCATCTAAAATTTCGATAGTTGGGTAACTTTTATTTGCACCTTCGATAGTTACCACATGCCTGCCCGATTGTTTAGAGAAACGGAAGCTGAAGTTTACCGATGGGTTATCATCATCAACATCTTCCACCCTATCCATCTTGTCCAGCATTTTAATACGCGATTGCGCCATTTTTGCTTTTGACGCCTTAGCCCTAAAACGCTCAATTAAACGCTCCTCCTGCTTAATTTTAGCTTGTTGGTTTTTAAATTCGCCTTTTTGAATTTCGCCGCGTAATTGTTTCTCTTCCAGGTAAAAGGAATAGTTACCCGCGTAAACGGTTAACTTGCCTTTACGGGTTTCAACAGTACGGTTAATTACCTTATCTAAAAACCACCTATCGTGCGAAACAATAACTACCGCTCCCTCAAAGGCTTTTAAATAATCTTCCAGCCATTGTATGGAGGGTAAATCCAGGTGATTGGTAGGCTCATCCAGCAACAAAATATCAGGAGCCTGCAACAATATTTTAGCCAGCATAACCCGCATGCGCCAACCTCCCGAAAAGGTACTGAGCTTGCGATGCGTTTCGGCCTCGCTAAAGCCTAAACCAGCTAAAATTTCGTGTGCCTTATATTCTATATTATAACCATCAAGGGTTTCAAACTCATGCTGTTTGTCGCTCAGTTTATGCAACAGGTCTTCGGAGTAATCTGTTTCCAGCTTTTGGAGCAAACCTTCAATTTCGGTATGCAATTGGTTTTGGCGTTCAAAAGCCTCCATAGCCACATGCAGAATACTTTTATCAGACGCGTACGAAAGCAAGTCCTGGTTAAGGTATCCCATAGCCAGATCCTTAGCCATTGATATGGTGCCCGATGTAGGCTTATAGTCGCCTACAATAATTTTCAGTAAAGTGGTTTTACCGGTTCCATTGGCACCTATAAGGCCAATTTTTTCTCCGGGTTTTATATGCCAGTTGGCATCATCGTAAAGGGCCCTTGCACCAATCTCGAACGTAAGGTTATTAATCGCAATCATTTGGTGCAAAGGTACGGTTTTGGGGCGAAAGCTAAAAGCAGAAAGCTGAAAGGCCTTTAATGTGGCATAACTTTTTATTAGTTTGCAAAAATGAAACATAGGTGAATAACCTATGTTGTTGGATAATATAAACCGAAACCATGAAAGCGCAACAATTTGTATTAGCATCACGCCCGGCTGGCATCCCTACGGCAGAAAATTTCAGGCTGGAAGATATAGAGCTCCCCGGCCTTAATGAAGGCGAAGTTTTGCTTAAACCCATCTACATATCTGTTGACCCTTATATGCGCGGACGGATGAACGATGCAAAATCGTACATACCGCCGTTTGTACTTAATGCCCCTATAAATGGCGGAGCAGTAGCCATTGTTGAAGAGAGTAACAGTACTGATCTAAAAAAGGGAGATACCGTATCAGGTACATTGCCATGGGCTACGCAGAGCATTCAGCAGGCATCCTATATTAAAAAAATTGACACCAACCTTGCTCCTGCCAGTTATTACCTGGGCATTTTGGGCATGCCCGGCTTAACGGCTTATTTTGGTTTATTAGATATATGCGCGCCAAAGGCGGGCGAAAACGTTGTAGTATCGGGAGCGGCAGGCGCTGTTGGTATTGTGGTGGGGCAAATTGCCAAAATAATGGGGTGCCATGTAGTTGGCATTGCCGGTACTGACGATAAAATTAAATTATTAAAACATCGGTTTGGGTACGATGAGGTAATCAATTACAAAACATCGGCTGATGTTAAGGAACACATAGCGGCGGCGTGCCCGCATGGTGTTGATGTATATTTTGATAATGTAGGGGGCGAAATTACAGACGCCGTAGTTGCTAATCTCAACTTTAACGCGCGTATTGCGCTATGCGGGCAAATATCATTATACAACGATACCGAACAAAGTATGGGCCCTAGGTTTTTACCTATGATACTTACCCGCAGCGCTTTAGTAAAAGGTTTTATAATAAGTAATTATACGAGCCGTTTCCCCGAAGGTATAAAGCAATTGGCGCAATGGATAACTGAAGGCAAACTGCATTATAATGAAACCGTATTGAACGGTTTTGAAAAGCTGCCCGAAGCGTTTCTGGGTTTATTTACCGGGAAAAATGAAGGTAAGATGCTGGTGAAAATGATTTGAAAGCGTAAAGCTTGTAGCTTTAGTTTAAAAAATCAGTTTCCCAGTTCCAAAATACGGTCAAACTCCTCAGCTTTTAGGGGCATTACTGATAAGCGGCCCTGCCGAACCAGACTAATATTGGCCAATTGAGGATCGGCTTTAACTTGCTCCAGGGTAACAGGTGTTTTTAAGCTTTCGACGGGTGCTAGGTCAACAACTACCCAATTAGGGTCGGTAGTTGTAGGATCCTGATAAAACTCTTTTACAACTTTAGCTATACCAACTACGGCCTTACCCTCATTACTGTGATAAAACAATACCAGATCGCCTGTTTGCATGGCCCTGAGGTTATTACGTGCCTGGTAATTGCGCACACCATCCCAAAAGGTGCGGCCATCCTGATTAAATTTTTCCCAGCTATATTTTACGGGTTCAGATTTTACTAGCCAATGTTGCATATCAAAGTTTTATTTACCTGTAAAATACCGAAAAAAAAACATAGGTTTCTAAATTATAGATCAACATTTGTATTCCATAGTTGCTATTAAATCATCATTAACTACTTTACATGTTAAAACACCTAAATGCCCGTTAGCTGGCAAGTTTGGTTATTAAGCGCGTAGTTATTTACGCTTCAACACAATTGTAATAAAATCAATACAAAGATATTTTAATTAGAAAAAACGCAATCTTAAAAGCAAAATAATACTTTAATTAACATACAACTTACTGAAAGTGAATAAATTCGCAATTTAAAAGGCATTAAAATCCTCAAATAAAATATTAAAATACGTGTATTGATAAAACATTTGTATATTTTTAAACTACCGACTTCATAATAATAGCGTTTTTTTCGAAACAGAATTAAATATTTATCGTAAAAGTTATCATACAGTTATGCCTGGCCCTATGAATAATTTTAACTTTCTATTTTATTCAAATCCACACCCCATGTGGATATATGATACGGCTACGCTTAAAATAATAGAAGTTAATGATGCAGCAATTAAATGGTACGGATTTACAAAAGACGAATTTTTTGCTAAAACCATAATAGCATTAAGGCCACCGGAAGATATAATTGAGTTGGAAAAATTGCTCCCTGAACTACAGGATCGGAATAGCCTGCATCCTAAAGAGTTTAGGCATTTGGCTAAGGATAATACAATTATGTATGTGGAGATTATATCGTACCATTTAATTTACAATGGTATTAATGCCAGATTAGTGCATGCTCAAAATATAGATTACAAAAAAGCTATAAAAAACAAACTTCAAATTACCCAACAAAACCTAACACAAATACTTGATAATACTACCATAGGCTTTTTACAGGTAGACCCCAGTTTTAACATAACTTATTGGAACAAAGCCGCTGAGGCTCAGGTTGTAAACTCAATGGAACATGTGTTAAGTGGTAATTTTTGGGATATTTTTCCAGAAGCGATTGATTCTGATTTTTATACTTTTCTGCAAAAGGCGATGAAAGAACGTACTTCGGTAGAGTTTACAGAATATTTTTGGCCGGTTCAAAAATGGTTTGCTG
>JANXTT010000149.1 GCA_025352225.1 Mucilaginibacter sp.
GAAATTGAGCCGTCGTGGCGCACAACGCATTCTGGTTAACCTGGCACTTTCGGGAGTTATAAAAATACATACAACACCAAAGGAAGAATATTATACAGCTTGCTGAATTTCTTGATAATGACCTGACTTTAAAATGAAATTAAGAATAGCCAGACATACAACCGATTTAAATCAGATTGTACAATTTTACAGTGATATTATTGGTTTAGAAGTAATTGGTAAATTTAAGGATCATGGAAACTACAATGGTGTATATCTGGGCTTACCTGGCTTAGATTGGCATTTAGAGTTTACTACTTCGGACATACTCCCCAATCACTTTGCTGATGAAGATGATTTACTTGTATTTTATTTAAAAAACATTACCGAGCTAAATGTAATTAAAGAAAAATGCAGGATCAACAATATTAAGAATATTAGTGGTCGGAATCCTTATTGGAGCCAAAATGGCTTTATTATAAACGACCCTGATGGGTATAAAATTGTAATAGCCATTTCTATATAATCTTCCAATAGCAGTTTATAGCCGTTCCGCCACATTTACTTCATTTATTATAAAGATTGTAATACATCTGCAGCTCATTACGCTTCTTCCTTAAAATAAACTTTATAGTAATTCATTGCCTTTTCATCATCAAAACCTTTTTCAATAAGTTTTTTATCACCATGAATGTAAATATGAAAGTTACGATCAAGTTTTAATACACTCTTATACACTCTGGCTTGCTTTTTAACTGCTGCATCAGAAATATCAAATGATGGCGCAATTTCAGTTTCGTGATCCTGCTCGTACTGTTGTTTGTAAGTCTTAAAAGATTCAATAGCTTGTGGATTTACAAGTACCTCATCAACAAACCCATCCAAATCAAAAGATTCATGCTCTTTAAAATAATTCATTGATTTATTAAGCAAATCAATTTTATCAGCTTTTGTTAATTCAAAATCAGCATCAAGTTTTTGAGTTACAAAATTTTTATAAATGCTGAGTGTATTACTGGTTTGATTAAAGCTATCATTCCTAATTTTAAGCTTCAAAAAATCGTCTCTCCAATATACGGCTTCACTATTTCGGTTGGTTTGATCTATTACGAGTACTTTATAACCCTGCTCACGTTCGGTATTAAATATAAGGCAGCCTTTATCTAATTTATTAATATTGATACCCGCCTCATCATAATCAAGGCCAAAACCTCCTTCATCTGGAAATACTTTAAGATAGGTTTCTTTATTTTCTGATTTAAAGATCCCGATAGCGTCTAACAACTCACCTTCCAACTGAACATTCTTTAAATAAGCAATATATAACTCGCCCGATTTAATTTTAGGATGATTGGTAACGTCAAACAAATACTTAGTTATTTGCTCACTAACTTCGTGAAATGTGTCAGTATTGTTAAAAATGCCCCCGGCGAAATAGAAAAGCTCATTCAAGTTCAATTCATCACTCGAATGAATAAAACGATAAACTTCATTAACCTTTTCAAATGGGCTCAAAAAGTATTTCATCAACAGGTTATTCAGTAATTCATCTTTAATTTCAACAACATTGTCAGACAATACATAAAATTCATCAAGTAGTTTATTACCTACTCTATGTACAGATAATTGAAAAAACGAAGCTTCAAAAGATGTGACCATATACTGATTATTGACTACAAAGAAAGCAATTTAAATATCTATTATAAATAGTTCAAAAATTCTATTATTTATTTGAAAATAAATTCATTAGTAATTACATATTTTATTATTTTTGATAAAGTAAGTTCATCATATGAATGTTTTTATTGGCAATTTGCCTTATAAAATTGAAGAATCGGAATTAAGAGAGCTGTTTGAAGATTACGGAGAGGTGACTTCGCTCAAAATTATTACCGATAGACAAACCGGACAAAGCAAAGGTTTTGGTTTTGCTGAAATGCCAGATAGAGAATCCGCCTTGAAAGCTATGGAAGATTTAAATGCCGCAGAGATTTATGGACGCAACATTGTTGTAAAAGAAGCTGAAGAAAAACCTGCTGGTGAAAGAAAACCTGGCGGCTTTAAAAGCAACGGTGGCGGATACAAAGGAAACAGTAATACAAGCGGATATAATAAAACCGATTACGACAAAAAATAATCTATCTACAATTTATCTTTACTCAATAGTTCTATTGAGATATTTTGATGTAACCTTTAAGTTCTTCACATTACATTATTTGCATATTTAATCAATTTTAAATTAAGGTGTAAACAGGTTATTTAACCTTTATTGGTAAACCAATGCCAGAAAGCAATCCAAAGCCAGTATCAACGTTAATGGTAATTATCGCTTTTGCAATTGTATATATTGTATGGGGATCAACATATTTTTTTATTAAGATAACCGTTAATAGTTTCCCTCCGATGCTGCTGGGCGCGTTAAGATTTACTATCGCCGGGTTATTATTAATGATATGGTGCCTCATCAAAGGCGAAAAAATATTCATTAAAGCTAATATCATACATGCTGCAATAAGCGGTATATTATTATTAGTTGTTGGCAATGGCGCTGTAATTTGGGCCGAGCAAACATTGCCCAGCGCAATGGTAGCAATTATGGTATCGTGCCCTCCTGTCTGGTTTGTTTTATTAGATAAACCAAAGTGGAGAGAAAATCTAAATAACAAATCCACTATTATTGGTTTATTAATGGGCTTTACTGGAATTATAATGCTATTTAGCGAGCAAATAAATAAGGCATTCTCAATATCAGGTAATCAATCAAAATTACCTGGAATGTTTATTTTGTTAATAGGTACCCTGGGATGGGCAAGTGGCTCATTATACGCTAAGTATAAATCAACCCGGGGTTCCGGCTCTGTTAATGCAGCGTGGCAAATGCTTATCGCCGGGCTGATTTTTATACCGGGGAGCTTTTTAAATGGTGAAATACAGCATCTTCAATGGCAAAGTATTCCTATGGATTCGTGGCTGGCTTTACTATACCTGATATTTTTTGGCTCTATAGCTGCCTTTAGTGCCTATGTATGGTTACTAAAGGTGCGCCCAGTAACACAGGTTAGTACTTACGCATATGTCAACCCGGTTATAGCGGTTATTTTGGGTATTTTTTTTGCTCACGAAACCATTTCATTGCTCCAGATAGCTGGATTAATTACAATATTAGGAAGTGTATTAATGATTAATTTAGTTAAATACCGCAAAGAAAAACACATCAATCAACTGTCGGAAAACTAAACAACATTAAATCAAACAATTTTAATTATAATAAAAAAGCTATTGCTTATTATAATTAAGCAATAGCTTTTTTATATGGTATTTGTTATTTAAGAGCTTCTATACGCTTTTGTGTTGCGGTTGCATTAACCATGTCATTTTTACCTAAATAATAATTTTTTAAATTAATTAAGGCGTCTTTAGATGTTGGATTCACTTCGACAGCTTTTAGTAAATAAGGTTTTGCCAAATCAAATTGGGCTCCTGCTTTAGCTATTTCAGCTTTATATTGCTTTTGATAAGCTGCCGTTCCGGGGAGTTTATTTGCTTTATTAAATATTTCAATTCCCGGCGTTAGTAAAGTATAGCCAAGGTTTAAATTAGCTTCATAATAATTAGGATCAATTTCTAAAGCTTTTTTATACATAGCTTCAGCTTTATCCAATTCTTTACTTTGTGTATAAAGTATTCCCGAATTGTAGTACAACACTTTATTTTTAGGGTCATTCTCAATAGCTTTTTGCAGTTTATTGATAACTTCTGTTTTCTTACCCGCCATTAAATAATAACTAACTTCTTTATTAGATAGATCAGCGTTTTTAGGATATTTCTCTACAGCTTCGCTTATTATTTTAAGTGCGGACGCAGTATCTTTGTTTTTGAAATATAATGCAGGTAAATCAGAATACAAATACTCCTTCTTCGAAAAATTTGTAGATAAAAGTTTTGAATAGTTTTTTATAGCAGCGTCGTATTTTTTAGCATTTGAAGCTGCAAGCCCTGTATAGTAAATAGCCGTAGTATCATCTGGGAACGCATTACGATAGTAATCAAACTCCTCATAAGCGGCATCATATTTCTGAGCACCAAAATCTTTAACACCTTTATTAAGTTTAATCTGAACTAAAACTCTGCTGGCATTATCTATTATTTTTTTATTTTCATTTTTTGTATCTAGTTCCTTTGCTTTTTTTAATGCGTCTTCTGCAGTAACAAATAAAGGAGTCGAAGTGTTAGGAATGGTGTCGCGATAAGCTAATTCAGCATATACAGCACCCTTAACCGCATACGTTAAAGGCAAATTGGCAGTTTTTGGGTGTACGGCTGCTTTATCAATCAAAGTCTTTGCATTGTTTAAACCTGTTGTTGCTTGGGTTTCCATTGGCTTTTGACCTTTCAAAACAGAATATTTATCAAACTCATCCTTAGCATCATTCAATACTCCGTTTTGTGCTAAACAGGCGTTTATCGAAAGAAAGCTTAATAATCCTACGATCAGAAATTTCATCTTCATGATTTAATAATTTGTTAGCTGATTTAATTTAGTGTTTATTTTTTTTAATTGGTTGCTATTCTCTGTCTGCAAATATAACAATTGCAATGCTTTTAAGCATTTTTCTGTATTAGGATCCATTTCATTAGCTTTTTCCAGGTATATTTTTGAATTGGTAATATTAGCTTCGTATTCGTGCGAATTATATTTATTTATTAGCGCTTTTTTAAAATAAAGTAATCCTAAATTAAATACAGGCATATAATCCGTATTATTTAATTCTATTACTTTTTTATAAAGTGGCTCAGCCCTATCCAACTCATTCAAGTGATCACAACAATCCGCTACTATAAATAGCACTTTGGCATCTTCAGGAGCTAGTTCCATTAAATCATTTAATAGAGGTTTTAACAAAATATAGCTCCTTTTGTTGTTATAAATATTAGCTTCCTCAAAAATTAAAAATTTATCGTGAGGATATAAATCAACCCCTTTTTTTATCAATTGCAACAGCTTTGTAGTATCGGCTAGCGTTTTATAAATGTTAATCGCTATTTGAATATATTCTAATTTAGGTTTATCGGCAATTAATAATGTATCATAATGATTTTTCGCAAGTGTATAATCCCCTAATTTATAATAAATATTTGCAAGGTAGGCATCAATCTGCCGGGCTGCGGGCACAAAAGCTTTAGCTATCTTAAAATTTAAAATAGCAGATCCATAGTTGTTTTTATAATAATAATCAAATGCTTTCCGCTGATATACATTGGCTATACAACCTTTGGCATAATTCATTTCTAAGGTAAATTTGTATATTTTACGGTTGCCTAATAGGCTGTTTATCAGCTTTCTTGTATGAAAAAGAAGTGTATCTGACTGGTTTAATCTATTTAATGAATCAATATATAACAAACTTGAGTACACTACGGCTTTATATACATTTTTAGTTATATCAAGAGAATCTGTGTGTGTTTTAAAAGAATTATCAACGGCCTTTTTAGCTTCCGTTAAATACTTAAGGTCGTTTTTCTTATAAAAAAAGGCAAGATTATTTACAACGTCCTTCATCGCTTCTATTTGACAAAAAGCGATAAAGGGTGTAAGGCATGTGATTGTTATCAGTAAAATTATTTTACGGATGCACATTTGTTTTTATTCTGATTTTTCTTCTGTATCAGTATTATCGGTTGTTTCATCAGCATCAGTAGGGTTATTGTCTTCCTCTGCTATTACATCTTCAATTTCTTCTTCACGTTCAATTTGAGCTACCGAAGCAATACTGTCATTCTCTTTCAATGTAATTAATCTTACGCCTTGTGTAGCACGGCCCATTACTCTAAGTTCACTAACAGCGATACGTATAATAACTCCCGAACGATTAATGATCATTAGATCGTGCACATCTGTAACGCCTTTTATGGCTACTAATTGCCCGGTCTTTTCAGTAACATTGATAGTTTTTACACCCTTGCCGCCACGGTTAGTTACCCTATAATCTTCAATATCTGTACGTTTTCCATAGCCTTTTTCAGATACTACTAATACTGTAGTTTCAGCATTATCAATACTGATCATACCAACAACCTCATCGTTGTCAGTATTTAAAGTTATACCTCTAACTCCGGTTGCAGTACGGCCCATCGGCCTTACTGTTGATTCGTTAAAACGTATAGCCCTACCAGATCGTAGCGCCATCACAATTTCGCTTGTTCCACTAGTTAAGCAGGCTTCCAATAATGAATCGCCTTCGTTAATATTTATTGCGTTAATACCATTAGCGCGCGGGCGTGAATAAGCCTCAAGCGAAGTTTTTTTGATTGTACCTTTACGGGTACACATAATAATAAAGTTATTTTCCAGATACTCCTTGTCTTTAAGGTTTACCAGTTTAATATAGGCCTTTATCTTCTCTTCTTTAGGTATGTTTATAATATTCTGAATAGCGCGGCCTTTTGATGTACGTGTACCTTCGGGTATTTCAAACACTCTTAACCAAAAACATTGCCCCGCTTCGGTAAAGAATAACATGTAATTATGATTAGATGCAATTAGCAGGTGCTCAATAAAATCGGCATCACGGCTGTTGCTGCCAATAGCGCCCTTTCCTCCTCTTGCCTGCGTACGATATTCGGTTAAAGGTGTACGTTTAATATAACCTTCGTGTGAAATTGTGATTACTACATTCTCATCTTCTATGAAATCCTCGGTTTGCATTTCTGCTGATGAATGAACGATCTGTGTTTTACGCTCGTCACCGTATTTTTCTTTTATCTCAGTTAGCTCATCTTTGATAATCTGCATACGCAAACCCTCATCGGCCAAAATGGTTTTTAAGTAATCAATCAGCTTCATTAATTCGGCGTACTCCGCTTTAATCTTATCACGTTCCAGGCCAGTTAACCGGCGCAATGTCATATCCAAGATAGCACGAGCCTGTATTTCACTTAAACCAAAGCGCTGTATCAAACCATCACGAGCCTCGTCTGGTGTATTTGAATTGCGTATTAATTTAATTACTTCGTCCAGATGATCCAGCGCAATTAATAAGCCTTCTAAAATATGTGCGCGTTTTTCGGCTTCTGCTAATTCAAATTTAGTACGGCGTACAATCACCTCATGCCTGTGATCAACAAAATGATGGATCAGATCTTTCAGGTTTAACAGCATTGGGCGGCCTTTTACCAAAGCAATGTTATTTACACTAAATGAAGTTTGTAACGACGTGTATTTGAATAAGTTATTTAATACGATTGATGCGTTGGAGTCGCGTTTTATTTCGTAAACAACACGGATACCTTCCCGGTTTGACTCATCGCGTATAGCCGATATACCTTCCAGTTTCTTTTCATTAACCAGTTCGGCAGTACGCTCAATCATTATTGATTTGTTAACCTGGTACGGAATCTCAGATACGATAATTCGTTCGCGGTCATTATTGTATACCTCAATTTCTGCCCTAGAACGCAATACAATACGCCCACGACCAGTTTCCGAAGCCTCTCTGGCACCTTCTACACCATAAATGATGCCTCCGGTTGGAAAATCAGGGCCTTTAACATGCTTCATCAATTCGCTAATCTCAATGTCCTTATTATCAATATAAGCCATTGTTGCATTGATAACCTCTGTTAAATTATGTGGTGCCATGTTAGTGGCCATACCTACCGCAATACCCGATGCTCCATTAACTAATAAGTTTGGAAACTTTGCCGGTAATACTGTTGGTTCTTCTAATGAATCGTCAAAGTTAAGTTGAAAGTCAATGGTATCTTTGTTGATATCGGCCAGCATCTCTTCGGCAATTTTCTGCAACCTTGCCTCTGTATAACGCATGGCGGCTGGGTTGTCACCATCTATAGATCCGTAATTACCCTGTCCGTCAACTAATGGATAACGCAGGCTCCAGTCTTGCGCCATACGTACCATGGTAAAGTAAACCGACGAATCGCCATGCGGATGATACTTTCCTAATACCTCCCCTACAATACGCGCTGATTTTTTATATGGTTTATTAGCATTTACACCTAATTCAAGCATGCCAAATAATACACGCCTGTGTACTGGTTTTAAGCCGTCCCTAACATCAGGCAGGGCCCTTGATACAATAACAGACATCGAATAATCGATGTATGCTGACCGCATTTCTTCATCAATATTAATCGGAATAATTTTGTCGTGATCTTCAGCCATTTTTGTAATCTTATGCAATATCGCTTATAATAGTTGTCAATTTAGGTATATTTTTAAGCGACGTGCGAAGTTAAGAAAATATGTGGTACGGGGGTACGCTGTTGAAAATTTTTGGTGTTAAAGATTACAGAGATTTAATAATATAATTATATGGATTTTGGTAGTCAGAAGTAAAAAGTCAAAATTAAAAATTAAAAGCACGCCGGCTGTCAGGCTGAGCTATGTCGAGTTGTCGGTTTCGGGTTTCGGGTTGCCAGTTTCGGTTTCAGGTTATGAGTTAAAAAAGCTCATCGAAAAAACAACTCGCAACACATAACTCGAAACCCGCAACTAAAAACCTCCCCGGCGCAGATCAGCTTCGGCAAGTATCGGTCAGAACATGCGGCCGGGTGCGGTGGCTGGGCATTCCAGATTTTGCAGAAGCGCGGCCATGTGGGCGATCGCGGCAAAAGATGAGCCCGTGGTTCTGACCGATAGCGCGAAGACCCCGTGCGGCAAAGAAGCCTCTCTGCAGCCTTGACTTTTTGGTTCTTTTGTGTCCAAGACAAAAGAACAAAGTGACAAACTGAAAAGCAAAAAAGTAAAAAGTCAAAAGCTAGAAGTAAAAGTGCGCCGGGGGGTTATGAGGCTCAACCACCATGCTCAGACCCGATCAGGATGACAGCCCTTTTTTATAACGAACATCAAGTGGTATTAAATTTCAATAGTTAATATCTCTTGTTTTTTTGATCTCAAATTCTTTGTGATGAGAAAAGGCTTTACCTTCATACTCCCATTCAAGTACAACCTTCCATTTTCCTTCCTCAAACTCATTAATGGGGATTTCGATCAGATTGCTATTCTTACTATCGATCTTGATGTTATGACATTTTAAAGATCTTGTTGAAAGCGGGGTTAAACAAGCATTTCCTTTAATGGGATGACAAAAATTAAATCTCAAGAATTTCATATAATTTAATTGCTAATAAGGGTGTTATTGAGTTTGTTTTCCGAAATCATAAGTTCGTGATACCATTCCTGAACCAAACTTGATGTCTGATCAGGCCATTGTCCAAAAAGCTCCTTGTAGTACTCAATTCCCTCGTTAAGTTGCGCTTTAAATTTATTCAGGTATTTCCTTTTTTTATCATTCAAGTCTTTAATATGAACTTGTAGGTCTTGCTGGAGATATTCTATATAAAGGTTCAGCTCTTTAATAAAAATATGTGGCCTTTTAACTTTATCCAATAGATCAAGGTTTCCATAAATATGCATCACCATTTCCTCAAGCGAATATATCCTGGAGAAGTAAGCTAAGTTAGGGCCGGGGCATATCGCTACTGCTGTACTCTCTTTAGGCTTACTTATATTATACTTAATATAAGTGGATGAGCATAGCCCCTCACATAAGCATATTTTTTCGGTAATTGAATTAAACTGCGCTTCATATGCTTCTTCGGGAAGTAACAACTCCTTCAATTGATTTATTTTTAAATTCTGGTATTCTCTGGAAGCGGTACAAATGGGTTGCGTTGTAAATTCGGTATTTGTAACCAGGTATTTTTTTGTGCAGGGGCTTCCGGGCCTCCCCTTTTCTAATCGTTCTTTACGCTGTTTTTCAATTGAACTACCTTTAAAATTATTGAATAATATCCCTAACGGAGAGGCACTACTTATATAAAAATCACTTTCGTCTGCTTGAGTTAATTTTTTTAAAGTATCATCATCAACATTGGTTACCTCAGGCACCAACAAAAACGGGCTCCCCCATCCCGTGGCATCTAAGTCGTAAAATTCCATCAGAAAATCATTTTCTACTGCCGTACCAATACCACCCTGAACGCTTAAACTCTGCTTGGGCGCACCAGAATACGGTATTTTTTTTTGTAGCAACGCCGATTGATAAAGCTGATAAATTTCGTCATACATGGCCCCTCTTTTCTGCTTAAATTCTTCAAGAATGGGGCCTAATAAATAGCCTTCTGTTGCAAAAGCATGCCCACCGCAATTAAGTCCCGACTCTATCCGGAATTCGGAAACCCAAAGACCTTTTTTGGCTAAAAACTTAGCTTGTATTAACGCCGAACGAAAATCACTCACCTTTAAAATGATCTTTTTTATTATTCTGCCGTTCTCATCGGGAAAAAAATCATTAAAACTTTCCGCGTAACTGTATAACCGCGGATTCATCCCCGCTGATAAAATAATTGATGATTGAAGGTTACTATTTGCAAATCCGCGTAATGCGGCTAATGCATCTGTATTTTCATCACCAGTATATTCATTTTCTACGTTAAAGTTCATTTTATCTACTTTCGACATAATATTAACATCAATTGAACCTTTAATCATTTGCTGGCGCAGTATATTTTGAAAGATGGTTTTTCGTTCACCATCCGGAAATTCTAACATCAGATCATAACCCTGTCTCAATTGAGACCCCTCGGGCAATAATTCAAAATACCTACAAATATCATTTCCTGTTTCAAACGGTTGCTTTTGTAGGCTTTTAAATTGCATGTTTACAATTCTTTCTACAAGGTTCAAATAAGCTGTGATGCGTTTTGCACGATAATCTGGTTGTTGTTTACCAATAGCAATATAATCTTCCTTGTTTTTGCCTGCATGATATTCTCTCATCCTTTCTATCAGTTCATCGTCTACAATAGACATAACAGACGAAATACCATAACGGGCAACTTTAAGCGGGGTATCAACGGAGTAACCTAACCCTAATACCGGAATATGAAATGTATGGCTCATAACTATAAAAAAAGAAGATGTAAATTTTTGAATTAAATAATTTTAACATACAAATTTAACCTTCGCAAACGGCCTTATAAATGATCTTACTTATTCTAAATAATGATCAAAATCACATCAAAATTCAAATTGATTAATCATGCCTCATTTTATCAATAGCCATTAGTGATGCAGATCACTTTTTTTGAAAATAAAGATCATTCTATGATTTTGATCAAATGTTCATTTTTGAATAAGCTAAAAACAAATTATGACCGAGCCTACAATTGCAGCAGCACAAATTTGTTTTCATTGTGGAAATGACTGCCCATCAGATTACTATATTATAGAAGATAAAAATTTTTGCTGCCAGGGCTGTAAAAGTGTATATCAGATATTATCAACAAACAAACTTTGCAGCTACTATTCTTATAACGATCATCCTGGTGCAACCCGGGCGCGCATAGATAAACGATTTGATTATTTAAGCGCACCAGCCATTATATCGGAGCTAATTGATTATACAGATCAGGATGTAACGATCGTTACATTTTATATTCCTCATATCCATTGCAGTTCGTGCCTTTGGTTATTGGAGCAAATGAACAAGATTAACCCTGCCGTCCATTATTGCAGAGTTGACTTTTTAAAAAAACAATTAAATATCCGCTTTGAGCATCAAAAACTCAGCCTACAACAACTTGTCGAATTGCTATACGATATCGGTTATGAACCGTTGATCAGTCTGCAAGATGTTATAAAAAAACAAAATTCAGTTGATAAAGATAATTTGGTTCAAAAAATTGCCGTGGCTGGGTTTTGCTTCGGAAACGTTATGCTTTTGAGCTTTCCTGAATATTTTGGAATATCGGTTTATGAGCAAACATACCGGTATTTTTTTGGCTGGTTAAACATACTGTTTTCAATACCTGTAGTTTTTTATAGTGGTGGTGGATATTTTGTTTCCGCATGGCAAAACTTACGCAATAGAGTGTTGAATATTGATTTCCCGTTGGCATTAGGCATTAGCGTTTTATTTGCACGCACTGTTTTTGAGATCATATCGCATACTGGTGCGGGTTTTGCCGATACGCTTTGCGGACTGGTATTTTTTCTACTGGTGGGAAAGTTTGTTCAGAAAAAAAACTATCACCATATTTCCTTCGAGCGCGACTATCGTTCCTTTTTCCCGGTAGCGGTGCAAATCATTGAAAAAACTGAAGAAAAACCCATTCCTTTATTCCAATTGCATACCGGGCACCGAATGGTTATACGTCATAATGAGATCATTCCGGCCGATGCTATTTTGTTAAAAGGGGATGCATTAATAGATTTTAGTTTTGTGACCGGCGAATCTGTTCCTATAAGTAAAACACTGGGTGAGATAATTTATGCCGGTGGCAGACAAACTGGCGAGGCTATTGAACTGGAGGTAATAAAGCCCGTATCCCAAAGCTACCTTACACAATTATGGAATAACGAGGCATTTACCCTGCAGCAGCATAACCGGATGCAAACCTTTAATGAACGGGTTAGCAAATATTTCACCATTGTATTGCTGGTTATTGCCTTCGGCACCTTGCTATTTTGGTTACATGCAGATTATAAACGAGGGTTTGCCGCCTTTACTGCTGTTCTTATTGTAGCCTGCCCATGTGCCCTGGCGTTAAGTACACCGTTCACCATGTCGGCCGCGCTGAGCATTTTCGACCGGAATAGTTTCTATATAAAAAACACCGAGGTTGTAGAGCACATGGCCAACATTGATACCATTGTAATGGATAAAACAGGAACCATTACAACTGGCGATAGCAACAGTGTTGAAATAGAGGCCATGCTTACCGACTCACAAAAGCAATTAGTTTATAGTGCTTGCATAAATTCTATCCATCCCTTATGTAGAATGATCTGTCAGTTTATGGGTAATATGGCGCGATTAACAGCGATTAATTATAAAGAGATACCGGGTATGGGCATACGTACATCTATTAATGGCCATCATCTGGTTATTGGCAGTACCCAACTGGTTTTGGGCCAACGGGAAGATACTGCCCATACAACAAAAGTGCACCTGATGATAGATAACCTTTATTTGGGCTACTTTTCTTTTGCACATCATTACCGTGCCGGGATGGAAAAGATCACCTCGCTTAGATCTTCTTACGATCTGTTTTTACTTTCAGGCGATCAGGATCATGAACGATATGAGCTTGTCCGCTTTTTTAAAGAGAAAGGAAGTATGCATTTCAATCAGTCGCCTCAGGATAAACTCGATTTCATTATATCAAAACAAGCTGACGGGAATAAAGTAATGATGATTGGTGATGGCCTAAACGATTCGGGGGCTTTAAAACAAAGCGACCTGGGCGTGGCAATTACAGATAATGTGAACAATTTTTCACCGGGATGTGATGCTATTCTCGACGGCAAATCGTTTAGTAAATTACCCGCTTTTCTACAGTTCTCTAAAGATACTGTCCGGATCATCCATTTTTCATTTTTGATATCGCTTGTTTATAACCTCGTCGGATTAAGTTTTGCCGTAACCGGAAAATTATCACCACTTACCGCGGCAATACTGATGCCTGTAAGCACCGTCACCATTATTTCGTTCACGAGCATAGCCACACACTTAATGGCAAAAAGGAGAAAACTCATATGAGCATTATTTATTTTTTAATCGGCTGCAGTATTTTGCTAGCGCTTATATTTTTAGCCGCTTTTTTCTGGGCTCATAAAAGCGGGCAAAATGATGACCTCTACACACCATCTATGCGTATTTTATTAGATGAGGAAGACGATGTTCCTTCAGAAAAGTGATCAAGGTCATTATTCTGTTTAACGCTTGTCATTCCGCCATTTAGCTGGCCAGGGTAATTTTACAATCATAACATAAACATTTTTATGCAACCCGAAAAATTTTACTACGACAACAAAATAGTTCGAAACTTTGGTATCGCAACCGTGGTTTGGGGAATCATTGGTATGACGGTTGGCCTCATCATCGCGATGCAATTATACCATCCGGCCATGAATATGGGTAACCAATATACCACTTTTGGCCGCATCAGGCCGCTGCATACCAATGCGGTAATATTTGCATTTGTGGGTAATGCCATTTTTATGGGAGTATATTACTCGCTGCAACGATTGCTAAAAGCGCGCATGTTTAGTGATACCCTAAGCTGGATACATTTTTGGGGATGGCAATTGATCATCATTGGCGCGGTAATCACCCTACCTCTTGGCTTAACTACCTCGCATGAGTATGCTGAATTGGAATGGCCCATTGATATAGCCATTACTATTATTTGGCTGGTTTTTGGTTTCAATATGTTTGGTACTATATTTAAACGCCGGGAGCGCCACTTATATGTGGCTATATGGTTTTACATCGCTACGTTTGTTACAGTTGCGGTATTGCACATTGTTAATTCTGTTGAATTACCAGTTAGCGCATGGAAAAGCTATTATGTTTTTGCAGGTGTGCAGGATGCATTGGTACAATGGTGGTATGGCCATAATGCGGTCGCGTTTTTCCTGACCACTCCCTATCTGGGAATGATGTATTACTTTCTGCCAAAAATGGCAAACCGCCCCATCTATTCTTACAAATTAAGTATACTGCATTTTTGGGCATTAATATTCATCTACATATGGGCCGGCCCTCACCATTTATTATATACACCGCTACCGGGATGGGCACAATCACTAGGCGTGGCTTTTTCAATTATGCTGATAGCTCCAAGCTGGGGCGGCATGATAAATGGATTATTAACCCTGCGTGGTGCATGGGATAAGGTTCGCGACGATGTAGTGCTTAAATTTATGGTGGTAGGTTTAACAGCCTACGGTATGGCCACTTTTGAAGGGCCAATGTTAGCCTTAAAACAGATCAACGCCGTAGCACATTTTACCGATTGGATAATAGCACACGTGCATGTTGGCGCATTAGGATGGAATGGGTTTTTAACTTTTGCCATCTTATACTGGTTGATCCCACGTATTTACAAAACTGAACTATTCTCTAAAAAACTAGCTTCGTTCCATTTCTGGATCGGCACCTTAGGAATTCTGTTTTATGTTGTGCCCATGTACTGGTCGGGATTTACCCAGGGCCTGATGCTGAAAGAGTTTACTCCCGAAGGGATGCTTAAATACCCAAACTTCCTGGAAACTACATTGAGAATATTGCCCATGCACGTAATGCGCTCTATAGGTGGCGGCATGTATTTATTTGGTGTGCTGGTAATGACTTATAATTTAACCCGCACCATGTTACAAGGTAAATTGGTAGCAAACGAGGCCGCCCAGGCCATGCCACTGGAACCTATTGATAGTGTGGCTAAAGAAAGTAGCTGGCACCGCACTTTGGAACGTAAACCTATTCAACTTATGGTTGCCGCCTTACTGGTAATTTTGGTGGGTACTTTTGTGGAATTGATGCCAACTATGACTATATCTTCCAATGTGCCAACTATTGCCAGTGTAAAACCATATACACCATTGGAGCTTCAGGGACGGGACCTTTACATTAGGGAGGGTTGCTCTAACTGCCACTCTCAAACGATACGGCCATTTCGATCAGAAACTGAGCGGTATGGCGAATATAGTAAAGCAGGTGAATTTGTATATGATCACCCTTTTCTTTGGGGTTCCAAACGTACCGGGCCGGATCTGGCAAGAATTGGTGGAAAATACGGGAATGCATGGCATTATAACCATTTGATGGATCCCCGTCTGATGTCGCCGGGAAGTATCATGCCTAATTACGATTGGCTGCTTACACAAACGTTGGATACTACAAGCACTATTCCCAAGATCAATGCTATGCGTAAATTGGGTGTCCCTTATGCGGTTGGGTACGAAAAAGTAGCTAATCGGGATTTGGATAAGCAGGCACAGGGAATTGCTGATAACCTATATCTGGATCATATTAAGGTTGCCAGCAACAAAGAGATCATCGCTATTATAGCCTACCTTCAAAGGATGGGTACTGATATCAAGGCAAGTAAAACGATCACTAAATAAATAAGGCCATGTTTAAACAGTTTACGGAAGACGTTTCAGGAAATCAGGTTTACCTGCTTTCCGCACTCGGGATATTTCTATTATTTTTCATTGTGGTTACCATTTTGCTTATCCGCCTTAGGAAACAGCATATTGACCATATGAGCGCGCTGCCGCTTCAAGACAGCGATATCAATTCACCTAACATCTTATAACCATGAAATACCAACGGGTTGTATTTTTATTTATTTTCTTATTTATTATGCAACCAGCAATGGCTGCTAATGATAGCCTGATCCCGGGTGATGTTCAGAATTATATTGGCTATGGTGCCATAGTGTTCACGCTTTTACTTTTCCTGGTGGTTATGCTGGTACTATTACGAACTTTTAAGGTTTTAACGCGTATCATATTGAAGTCTGAAGGATATACAGAAGAGCAGATCGTAACGGAAATGAAGCCTGTTAAAAAAGAAAAAAAGCCTAAAAATGACGTATGGATCAAGCTGCTTTCTTTAAAACCATTATCCGAAGAAAAGGAAATACTGATAGCGCACGAATATGATGGTATACAGGAATTAAACAACCCCACTCCTGCTTGGTTTATGGTGCTTTTTTATGGCACAATAGCCTTTGCTGTTGGATATATGCTAATCTACCATGTTTTTGGGATAGGGCAATTACAGGATGCTGAATACAAAACTGAAGTGGCGCTGGCTGAGATCGCTAAAAAGGCTTACCTCAGCAAATCTGCCAATAGGGTTGACGAAAGCACCGTAAAACTAGTTAGCGACCCAGGTGTGCTGGCGTCGGGATCAGTCATTTTCAAACAAACTTGCGCGGCTTGCCACGGCGATCATGCGCAAGGGGTAGTGGGCCCAAATTTAACTGATGAATATTGGTTGCACGGCGGCAACATTGGCGATGTTTTTAAAACCATAAAATACGGTGTATTAAGCAAAGGTATGCCCACCTGGGAAAAACAATTAACACCAAAACAAATATCAGATGTGGCAAACTATATCAAATCTTTGCATGGAACAAATCCAGCCAACCCGAAAGAAGCACAGGGTACTAAAGAAACAGACAATGCTGTTATTCCATTGAAAAAGGCATAAGCATAACCCATATACAAGTGGAAAATACGGAAGGATTGCAGGAGGCGAACGATAACGGAAAACGACGGTGGATGTATCCCTGGATAAGGAAGGGAAAGTATTATAAATGGCGTACCTGGCTAAGTTATATATACCTGACATTTTTTTTTACCGGCCCATTCTTGCGTATAAATGGTCAACCACTCCTGCTGATGAATTTTATGAACCGGCAGTTTGTTTTGTTGGGGCAGGTATTTTGGCCACAGGATATTTTTCTTTTTATGCTGGCTTCATTGGTTTTTCTGGTGTGCATTGTTTTATTCACTATTGCTTTTGGACGGATATTCTGTGGATGGATCTGTCCGCAAACCATATTTATGGAAATGGTTTTTCGGAAAATTGAGATATGGATAGAAGGTGATGCCAATAAACGTAAAAAGCTCGATTCCGCTCCATGGAACAGGGAAAAAATACTAAAGAAAGCCGGGAAACATATTCTGTTCTTTATCTTGTCCTTTGCCATCGCCAATACCTTTTTGATGTATATTATTGGGAGCAAAAACCTCATACAGATTATAACTGAACCCGTAGGTCAGCATTTGATGGGTTTTTTGAGTATATGGATATTTACCACTGTTTTTTACTTGGTTTATAGTCAGGTACGCGAATTGGTTTGCACTGTAATATGCCCATACGGCAGGCTACAGGGTGTATTGCTTGATCAGGATACACTTGTTGTGGCATATGATGATATACGTGGAGAGCCCCGGGGTAAATTGGACCGGGATGCTCACCCTATTAACCCAAAAGGAGATTGTGTTGATTGTGGTTTATGTGTTGCTGTTTGCCCTACTGGGATAGATATACGCAATGGCACTCAATTGGAGTGCATCAACTGTACCATTTGTATTGACGCTTGTGATGAAGTAATGGATAAGATCCATAAACCGCGTAACCTGATCGGGTTCTTTTCAGAAAACATGATCCGCACCAAAGAAAAGCCAACATTTACCGGTCGCATGATGGGTTATAGCGGCGTAATAATGGTATTAATTGCGGTGTTGAGCTATTTTATTTTAAGTAGAAGCGATATGGATATGACCATTATGCGGAGCGCTGGCATGCTTTATCAACAACAACCCGGAGGTTATATCAGTAATATCTACAATGTGGAAATCATCAATAAAACAGATAAAAATCAGGTTATAAGTTTAGTATCTGATGACCCTTCGATCAAAATAAAATACATACAAGCGCCTGGCATCATCAATAAAGGGGGAGCGGTAAAAGCTGTCTTTTTTGTTCTGATACAGGCATCACATATCAATAAACTCAAAACAAACTTAAATCTGCAGCTCATCCGCAATCATAGAATCGTACAAACCGCTAGCACCACTTTTATAGGGCCAATAAACAATTAAAAATATGAACTGGGGAAAAGGAATTATTATGGTACTTATCGCTTTTATGCTCTTTATCATCGGCAT